>NZ_VPDG01000005.1:0-207090 GCF_013417805.1 Acinetobacter sp. YH12226
TTAAGTTCTTTATCCGACATAGACACCAACATATCAAACCGTCCGCTAACGAAATTGCAAAAGTGCATATTCTAAAAGCGGACATTTTTACTTTGGAGAAACCGGACATTTCTATTTTGGAGTTACAAGGGCCTTTCGTATAATCGCCATTATGTTAAATAGAATCAAAAAACCTCCAATAAAATCGTTATAGTATTATTGTTTATTGAGTAGATAAGAGAATTAAATTAGTGAAATACTCAAATGAAAAAATAGTAAAAGCTCTCTTACTTTCTCCTTTACCACTACTTTTTTTCACAGCAGTCCTGTTTATCGTAATGAATCAGGAATACAGCCTATACTCGATTTTAGTGGTTCTTGTAGGGCACGGTCTTGTCTACTTGGCTTATTGTATTTTGACTGTACCTTTCAGCTTCATATTCTCAATTCTTTTAAATCGTTATAACAGTCTTAATTTATTAACTATCTGTATTGCCTCTATAATTATTGCTACTCCATTTTTTATTCTTTTTGGATGGAGTCACACAGGAGAAATTTCGAAAGAGTGGTGGAAGATGTATACAGATACATGGACTATCTTTATGGCTCTATTTCCTGGCTTATGTTATTGGCTATTTCTGATTAACCTAAAAGATAAGAAATCAAAGAATATTGAATAAACCATTGCATAGAGATTCTTAAATTTCCCTAAAATTAACATAATACACGTTATACGAAATTCTCTATTTTATTTTATATAAATCATATTTTTATAGTCAAATAAAAAGCCTAACTTAGCTGAATCGGGCTTTTTTAATAATTTACCAAGTTTCACGCCTGTTATTTGAGCAAAGTTCCACGATTTTGTTCAATTTTCATAAACATTATCCTATTTTTCATAATTCATTATTACATCTAATAGAACCGAAATTGGTACATAAAAAATAGGTGAGTTGGTAATCATAAAGAAAGAAAAATAACATTCTATATGTCGCAAATGACAAATAATGAATCGTCTAACAGAATTCAACCTTTAAAATTACAATCCTATTTTTTTGGCAGAGTTGCTTTAAAAAGCTTGAATACTTCTACTTAATTTAATTTTTATTGAAGTAGGTCACATAAATATTAAAAAATATTTTCTTTATAAATCAAATATATTTGAGCATATTTATAAAACGCTGCACAATCAAATTAAAATATTTGGCATAAATCTAAGATCAAGGTTTGTGCAGTTGTGCATTTCCGGGGGAAAAGATGTTCACGGCAGAATTGTTGGACGAAGCAAAAAAATTCATGCATCACATGCTGACCAAGGTGGTGGAATATGGCGGTTCAGATTTATTTATTACGGCTGATTTTCCACCGAGTATTAAACATCAAGGCTTAATGAAACCTTTTGGACAGCAGGAACTCACAGCTGAAAAAACCAAGCTGTTTGCCTACAGTCTGATGAATGATAAACAGCGTAAAGAATTTGAAACTGAACTTGAGTGCAATTTTGCCATCACCGTGCCAGGTGTTTCCCGTTTTCGGGTCAATGTGTTTGTACAACAACTTAATGTTGGCATGGTGATTCGTACCATTACTGCAGAAATTCCAAATTTCCAGAAGCTGAAATTACCGGAATCTCTGAAACATGTGATTATGGAAAAACGTGGACTGGTATTGGTAGTCGGAGGAACAGGTTCCGGTAAATCAACTTCACTCGCAGCCATGATTGACTATCGAAATGAAAATTCAGCCGGGCATATCATTACCGTAGAAGATCCGGTTGAATATGTGCACAAGCATAAAAAATCCATGATTACTCATCGTGAAGTCGGAGTGGACTGCCATTCCTGGCATAATGCGCTGAAAAATACCTTGCGTCAGGCACCAGATGTGATTCTGATCGGCGAAATTCGCGATACTGAAACCATGGAACACGCGATTGCTTTTGCTGAAACTGGACATCTGTGTCTGGGAACGCTGCACTCGAACAATGCCAACCAGACTTTGGACCGGATTATCAACTTCTTCCCGGAAGAACGCCGGAACCAGCTATTAATGGATTTGTCATCCAATATGAAGGCGATCATTTCACAGCGTCTGATTCGTACTCAAGATGGTAAAGGCCGTCGTGCAGCGATTGAAATCATGTTAAATACGCCACTGATGTCTGACCTGATTTTGAAAGGTGAATTCCACGAATTGAAAGCGATTATGGCGAAATCGCGTGAACTGGGCATGCAGACCTTTGACCAAGCCTTATTTGACCTGTATAACCAGGGTGAAATTTCTTATGAAGAAGCCTTGCGCAATGCCGATTCGACCAATGAACTGCGCTTACAAATCAAGCTGAAAAGTAACCGACAGGACACTACCGTAGCCACAGAGGCAACCCAATTCACCATGATGCAAGAGCCAAAAGCGGAAGAGAAACAAGCAGAGAATACTTCGGTGTCAGAATAAATATTTGCTCAAAAAATCACAGGCAGAATTTTCTGCCTGTGTTTTTATTGATCTTATTTATTATTCGATTCAATTCATAAAACTAGACGGTTTTACGTTGCACCACCAGCTTAAAATAAACAATACTGCTTAAGGTTAAAATACCGCATAGCATAAAAGCAAACTGATAACTGTAAGCTGCAATGATGGTACCAATCAGTAGTGAACCGATGGCAATACCCAGGTCATAAAACGTATAAAAAGTTGAAGTTGCATAGCCAATTCGATGCTTGGGCGCACATTGAATCGCCAAAGTTTGAATAAACGGCTGCACACTACCAAAGCCCACACCAACCATGACTGCAGCCAGCATAAATCCCCATAAGCTCTGAATCTGGCTCAGTAAAAATAAACCCGAACTAAAAGCCAGCAATGCCGGATAAATCACATATTGCGGGCCTTTACGATCATAAATCTTTCCGGTGATCGGCCGTAAGCTCATCATGGAAATCGCAAAAACCACAAAGAATAAACCTGCATAGGCCATTAAATCCTTGCTGGCTGCGAAGGGTGCGATAAAAGACATGATGCTCGCATAAGAAAAAGAAATCAGCATGGCCAATACTGCGACAGGCAGCACTTTCTTTTCCACAAAATCTGTCAGCTCAAGCGAGGTTTTCTTATTGGTATTTTTGATGATTTTTTCAGGTTCTTTGACCGGAATCAAAAAACAGAAGGCAAATCCGATAAAAACCAAGACGATCAATAGCATACTGACCTGAAAATAAGACCAGTATTCCATCAGGCTTAGACCTATTAACGGACCTAAGACAATCCCCAGATTAACCGACATGACAAAATAGCCCATGCCTTCACCTTTACGCTGCTCCGGAATAAATTGGTTCACCACAGGCACGCAAACTGTAGTCAATATACTGAACCAGATGCCATGGAAGAAACGGATGATAAACAGAATCGTGAGCTGATCTGCCAGCAGATAAGTAAGTGAAAACAGGCTAAAAAACACTTCTGAAATAATCAGGGTTCTACGTACCCCGAATTTTTCGATAATTAAACCGCTAAAAGGTCGCACTGCAATGGCAGAGACCATAAACAAGGTCATGGCCAGACCTGCCTGAGTCAGGTTGCCGCCTAATTCTTTTAAGATGTATATTGGCAAAATTGTGGTTTGTGCAAAATAGAAAATAAATAAAAATAGGTTGTTGGCCAAACAAAGCACAAATGACTTGGTCCATAGTGGCGCTGCAATGGCGTTCATGATTTTCCTAAAATGATATGCTGTAAGACGCTAGGCTCAGCATGGGAAATTATTGTTATAAATAAGCGCGAGCTATCTAGGAGCGAAGGAGATATGAGCAAGACTTTAAGAAAAATAAGTGAAAAATACAATGATATTTCATGATAAATGCATGAAATTTAATTTGAACTAGGAAATGCAACGCTTGATCTTTAATAAAAAAATCAGCCCGGAGGCTGATTTTTTAAAGTTAAAATGGCTTAGAGGCCAGCTTCATATTCTGTATTGGAAAGCAGCTTTTCGACATCTGCCATATTGTCTGGCTTGATTTTATAGATCCAGCCTTTGCCATATGGGTCATCATTAATGAAATCTGGATCATCTTCAAGATCAGGATTGATTTCAACCACTACACCAGACACTGGTGCATGAATATCGGAAGCTGTTTTTACTGATTCAACCACGCCAGCTTGTTCGCCCGCAGTAATATGTGAATCAAGATCTGGTGCTTCTACATAGACTAAATCGCCTAACGCATCCTGTGCATGGTCGGAAATACCGGTCACAACAAGATCACCCTCAATGCGCACCCATTCATGTGTACTTGCGTACTTTAATTCTGCAGGATGATTCATTGATAACTCCTTAAAAATCTTAAGATCATTTTTGACATGTTTTATACATTCTTTTTAAGCAAAACAAAAGGCTTATACTTCCTTATAAATAAGGATCTTTGCGCCAGTTGCTCGGGCTGCGACCACTCCAGCGTTTAAATGCTCTGCTAAAATTGGCGACATCACTATAACCCAGTTCATCGGCAATCTGTTCCAGAGTGAAATCTGTCCGGGATAATAACGAGGTGGCATGCCGGTAACGCACTTCATCGACCAGGGTAGAAAAGGAGGTGCCTTCGGCGGCGAGTTGACGTTTTAAGGTGCGGTCAGACATGTGCAAGCGATCCGCCACACTTTCAATACTGAGATAGTGTTGCTCAGCATGGGTCAATATATCCCGGACACGCATGGCAATCCGATGCCGTTCACCCAAGGCAGAAAGTTCCGTTTCACACTGGTTAATCGCAATCTGGCTGGCAATCGGATCGGCATGCACCAGCTTGTTCATCAGGTAGCTTTTATCAAAGCTCAGAATTAAATGCGGTTGTTCAAAACGGAACTGATGGGTGGGGAACTTCGCCATAAAGCGTTCAAAATCTTCCGGCTTTTTGAAATCGAAGTCGATTTCTCCTGTCGCATCAGTAACGCCTGTAATCGCTTTGGCCATACTGATCAGACCGATCATCAAGGCAATGGAAATTTCGGTGCGCAGAGGTTCAAGCTGAATATCGGTTTGCAACTGTACCGTGGCTTTGGCACCAAAAGTCGAGAAAAATAGTTGCAGGAAGGGTAAACGGAGTTGAATAAATCGGTTCGCCAGTACCAGCGCATCGGTAATATTATTCGCCGTCATAATGGCATAGCCAATAAAGCCATGAATCGAGATCCGCATCTGTGTGCCAAGATGATAACCTAAGGTCGGCTCTCCGGTCAGTTTCAGGGCATATTTGACCAGTTCATTGGCGACAGGAGTTGGAATACGAAAATCAGGATCTGCCAACTGTTCACTGGTCAGGCCAAAAGGTTGGAAAAGCGACTCATTGTTATAACCCCAGCGGGAAATGACATCGAGAAGCAAGAGACCGTAAACACCTGGAATTCCTTGGTCTTGGCGTGGAGCAATTGTTTTCATGCGCGATCCGTTGCACTCATTCAAATTTTTTTATTTATAAATAGATATTGGCATGAAGCCACCAAATTTTTCATTAAAATTGTTGGACAAAATTTTGGCGATTGTGATTCTGCCACTGGCAGATTAGCCTGAATTCAGCATTAAAATCAATTTAAACCACATAATCTTATTGATGAAATTAAAATTATTTTATTGAATAAGTCGCATCCCAGCATCTGTTTGCTCAGGACAGGACGATTGGTCTAGTTTTATTAATCATTGAACAGGACTTCTTCAGAGAGCTTTCAGAACTAGAGAGAGATGTCATTTCATAAGATACCAGATAGATGGCAACTTGCTGTTCATCTGTAGAGAAAATTTTACAAAGAAAGGTCTGGGCAAAGTTTTCCTTTTTCCAGACCTGTTCAATATTAAGGACGAGCAAATCATTAGAAGTTTTGAAATCTTCTAGAGATCATATTATTCATGATCTTTTGATGCTTTGACCTGTTGCTGAATCAGCATGCCACCAGTTTGACGCTGCCAAAGTTGGGCATAGATGCCATTTAATGCCACCAGTTCATCATGCGTGCCTTGCTCGGCGATTCGACCTTGATCCAGCACAATCAGACGATCCATCTGGGCAATGGTCGACAGGCGATGCGCAATGGCAATCACGGTTTTACCTTGCATTAAGTCGTCCAGACTGTTCTGAATGGCGGCTTCGACTTCAGAATCCAGCGCACTGGTCGCTTCATCCAGAATCAGAATCGGCGCATCTTTCAGGAATACACGTGTAATTGCAATTCGCTGACGCTGTCCGCCGGAAAGTTTCACGCCACGTTCACCGACATAGGCTTCATAGCCTTTTTTGCCACGCAAATCCGTCAGATTGGGAATAAACTCTTCCGCTTTGGCTTCACGCACAGCTTCAAACATCTCTTCATCAGTCGCATCCGGACGACCATATTTAATGTTTTCCGCGACCGTGCGATGTAGCAGCGAGGTATCTTGAGTCACTAATGCAATGTTCTTGCGCAAACTGTCCTGAGTGACCTCATCAATATCCTGACCATCGATTAAGATACGACCCTGATTGATATGATAAAAATGCAGCAACAGTTGAATCAAGGTAGATTTCCCGGCACCTGAACGGCCGACAATACCAATCTTTTCGCCTGGGCGAATGGTCAGATTAAACTGATCAATCACGTTTTTATCATTATAGGCAAAGCTGACATTTTCGAATTTGATTTCACCATGATTGAGCTGTAGCTCTTTGGCACCCGGTTTATCTTCAATGGCAATTTTTCGGCCTAAAGTTTTCATACCATCCTGAATGGTACCGACATTTTCAAACAGGGCAGAGGTCTGCCACATCATAAATTCGGCAATACTGTTCAGTTTCAGTACCATTGCCGTGGTTGCAGCAATAATGCCCAGCTCGGCCTGACCTTCCATCCACAACCAGATCGCAGTACCCAGTACGCCGCCATATAACACTACACTCAGCAGTAAAATACTGATTTCGTATTGGGCACCCAGACGCATCTGTTTATATACCGTTACCATAAATTCCTGCATAGAGGTCTTGGCATACTGGCTTTCACGACCGGCATGAGCAAACAGCTTGACAGTCTGAATATTGGTATAGGTATCCGTGATACGCCCGGTCATGACGGCACGGGCATCCGCCTGAGCATTGGAAATTTTGCTCAAACGTGGAATGAAATAACACGCTGCACAGATAAACAAGGCTAGCCAGACCATCAATGGAATGATCAGCAAGGGTGAAATTGCACCCAAAACAATATTGATGGTGATGAAATAAATCAGCACATAAGCCAGCATGTCACCCAGAATGACCCAGAATTCGCGTACTGCCAGAGCGGTTTGCATAACTTTGGCCGATAATCGTCCGGCAAAATCATTGTGGAAAAAATCCAGGCTTTGTTTCATGAGCAGATTATGAAAGCGCCAGCGTAAACGCATGGGAAAGTTGCTATACAGAATTTGATGCTTAATCAGTGATTGTGCGCTGGCGAAGAAAATATTGGCCAGCAGAACAATACTCAGTAAGGTTAAATTACTGGCATGTTGCTCCAGAAAAGTATCGGGCTGGCTTTTACTGAGCCAGTTCACCAGCTCACCAATTTTTGAATACAGTAAGGCTTCGAAGCTGGCAGCACCGGCAGTACACAGTACCAGAATCAGCAAATAACGGCGGACTCCATAGGCTGCCTGCCAGACAAATGGAAAAAACCTGGTTGGTAAAGGTTGATTCAGATTTTTGGTGGGATAGGGGTCAACCAGTCTTTCAAGCCATCGAAACATTATCGTACTCTTATCATGCATTTTGCTTTTCGGGAATTATAAAGGATTCTGTTTTTTTAAGCCCGTAATTGGGTGAAATTGCCACAAAATGATTCACTCAATTAAAACTTGGATTATAAAAATTAAACTAAAGCCAGATTTATGCCAGTCAGGTTTTAAATAGATGAGGAAATAAAAAAGCCTGAAATGCAGCAGCACCTCAGGCTTGAGATTGGATGACTTGTGTTTAAGTAATAATAGAAGACGGTTGAGTAAATGCTTCCTTTAAATCAAGACCTGAAGGCGCTTGATAGACCTTTAATCCAAATTCCGGAATAATCGCCAGCAGATGATCCATGATATCCGACTGGATATTTTCATACTCCACCCAGGCGGTGGTATTGGTAAAGGCATAAATCTCTAATGGTAAACCCTCACTGGTTGGCTGCAATTGGCGCACCATCAGGGAATGATTTTTACTAATGCCCGAATGCTGTTGCAGATAAAACTCTACATAGGCACGGAAAGTTCCCAGATTGGTGAGACGGCGCTGGTTATATTGCGAATGATGACTCAGTTGCAGGTTAAATTGTTCCAGCTCTTCTGATTTGGTATTCAGGTACTGATCGAGCAGAATAAAATTTTTCAGCTTGTTCTGTTCTTCAGCCGACATAAAATGCACGCTGCTTTGATCAATATGAATCGAGCGTTTGATCCGGCGCGCACCGGCTTCCTGCATACCACGCCAGTTTTTAAAGGTATCCGTCACCAGTTTATTGGTCGGAATGGTGGTCACCGTTTTATCAAAGTTCTGTACCGTAATGGTATGTAATGACATATCAATGACATCTCCGTCCGCATTCAGCGAGGGCATTTCGATCCAGTCGCCAATACGCACCATGTCATAAGATGAAATCTGAACCGACGCCACCAGCGACAAAATGGTATTTTGAAAGACCAGCATCAACACCGCGGCCATGGCACCGAAGCCAGCCAGCAAGGTAAAGACATCCTTTTTCAGGAAAGTGCCGAGAATCATCAGGCCACAGACAATAAAGATAATCAGTTTGACCAGCTGCAAATAACCTTTGATGGGTTTGTTACGGGATTTGGGATTACGCTGATAGACCAGGTTAAAAATATTCAGTAATTCACCAAGAGCCAGGGCAATCGTCAGGAAGATAAAAGCCTGTGCCCCCATTTGCACAAAGGACTCAACCTTGTCAGATAAATGCGGTACCGTGGTAATCCCGTTCATGATTACGACTGCCGGAACAATATTGGCAATCCGGCGAATCACGCTATGCTCAGCAAAAATCTGATTATTGGCAAAAGGCATTCTGGAAATCAGTTGACGTATTCCGCGTACCACAATCTGTTTGGCAAATAGATTGGCAAGAATCGCCAGTAAAATCACAATACTCAGTGAAGATAGCATTTCTAGCCATGGGTACTGATCTGCCCATTCTTGAATATTCCGAATAAAATTAAACTGTTCCAAACGATCTTTCTCTTTAATCAAAAATTTAGGTCAAGTTTATAGGTTTGGATCGGATTTTTTAATATTGGATAACTTTTTAAAACATATCTATTGGTCAGAATCATTTAATAAAAGCGCATAAAAATGAAAAAACCGGCGAATTCGCCGGTTTCTGATCTTCGATATTTCAGCTATTGAATAGGTACTGTTACCACATCAAATCATCAGGAATAACATAAGCTGCATATGGATCTTCTTCATCGGTAGTTTCTTCATTTTTCTCTGAATTATTCACAATGATAAAGCCCTGCATTTTCGCATTGATACGATCTGCCAGAGCTTTAGGCAAAAACGCATAGCTGTCATTTTCACGTGCAATCACCAGGCTGCCTGCCACCAGTGCATTATAGATCTGCTGGTTTAAATAGACCTTTTTAATTTTGCTGTCGTCAATAAACTGATACACCGCATCGCCGTCTGTATCACGGATTTTGTGCTGATTAATCATTTGCATGATCGCGGCTTTCAGTTCTTTTTCCTGCAAAGCTGCTTTTTTCTCTTGCTCAATTGCCTGGTCTTTGGCCATTTTTTGCTGTTTGTCTTGTTCAATCTTGGCCTTGATTTCAGCCTCGGTACCGTCACCGGTGCGTTTTTCATGCACAGCCTGTTTAGACAGTTTTTTGGCTTTTTTATTATCGACCAATCCTGCCTTTAACAATTGTGCCTGCAATGCATTTTTAACCATGAGAATGTCCAGATATTAGTCGTGTTGATGTCGATAACGTAAATAAATCACCCAATACGTGAGACTGAGAACCAGACTCAGCACTGCCGGGATCAGGAATGCATTTAATTTTAAATAAGGATATAGCCAGCTGGCAAGAATGCCACCGCTTAAAAAACCGAGCAAAATAAGCAAATGCAGAACCACGCGTCGTGATTCCACCTCTAAACCGCGCAAACGGTAGCCCATCGCCAAGCCGAGGTCGGTCAGTACGCCAGATAAATGCGTGGTGCGAATGATGGCACCTTTATAGTGGCTAACCATGGCATTTTGCACACCCATGGCAACACAGGCCCATAACAAGGCATAACGCGGGAAATAGGGCAATAATAACCAGCAGATCAAAATAAAAATAGCCACCAGGCTTAAAGGGTAACCATAAAGCTGCCCCAAGCGAAAGTGGCTATTTCCAAGAATCAGTCCGCTATAGGATGAACCAATGACATAGCAGAGTGTGACCAGAAAGAGATACAACATCTGTTCTGGTTGCCAGTTCAGCAGGGCCATGGCCAGCATGCTGACATTGCCGGTCATATGTGAAACAGACTGGTGCAGTACCGTCACCAGACCCAGGACGTTAATCATGCCGGCATTGACCGCAAGAAAAAACGCCCCTAATTGTACCCAGGTAGGTAAACGCTGTAATGGCATAACAACATCATTGGCTAAACATATTGATTAATCAATATAAAATCAATTTGATGCGCGGTCTACTGCTGCAGTAAATAAAACATCAGTCGATGAGTTTAGCGCGGTTTCAGTAGAATCCTGTAATACGCTAATGACCATACCAATTGCAACGACTTGCATGGCAATATCCGAAGAAATCCCAAACAGGCCACATGCAACTGGAATCAGTAACAATGAACCTCCTGCAACCCCTGAAGCGCCACATGCCGAAACGGTTGCCACCACAGAAAGAATGAGCATAGTGCTGAAATCGACGCTAATCCCCAAAGTATTTACAGCCGCCAATGACAATACAGTAATGGTCACAGAAGCACCTGCCATGTTGATCGTAGCACCCAAAGGAATTGCGATACTTGAAGTTGATTCCTTGACGCCCAGACGTTTTGCCAAGTCCAGATTGACTGGAATATTGGCTGCCGAACTACGGGTAAAGAAAGCGGTAATGCCACTTTCGCGCAAGCAAGTGAATACCAGTGGATACGGGTTGTTGCGTGTCATTAAGGCAACCAGAAGCGGATTAATTACCAGTGCAACGAAAACCATCGTTCCGAGCAACACAGCAAGTAAATGTACGTAACTGGTCAGCGTATCCAGACCAGATTCAGCAAAAGTCACTGCAACCAGACCAAAAATACCCAAAGGTGCAAAGCTGATCACTAAACGAATCACATAGTTCACTGCAAAGGCGGCATCATTCAAAAGTGTCTTGGTGCTATCCGATGCATGACGGAAAGCGATGCCTAATGCCACTGACCAGGCCAGAATACCAATAAAGTTTGCTTCAGCAATTGCAACAACCGGGTTGGCGACAAAGCTGAGCAGCAAATTCTTCAGGATTTCTACCAGACTACCCGGTGGCTGCAAGTCAGCTTGTGCAGCAATATCCAGGAACAGCGTACTTGGGAATAAGATACTTGAAACCACAGCGCTCAGTGCAGCAAGGAACATACCGACCGCATACATCAGCATAATCGGTTTGATGGCGGCGTTGGATTGGCCCACTTTAAAATTCGCGATAGAAGCTAACACTAAAATGAAAACCAGAATCGGTGCAACAGACTTCAAGGCTTTAATAAACAGGTCGCCCAATAGGCTTAATGAGGGAGTAGCTTCGGGAAATACCACAGCCACACCCACACCTAAAATAATGGCGATGATGATTCGAGAGACTAAGCTCATGCGCATAAGGGCAGAAAACATAAGGTTGCCTTGTGAAAATTACGAGGGCTAAATTTGGGAAAAAGTTGCGCTATTTTATACTTAATTTAAACAAGGCTTAAAATATATTTTTATATAAAAACCAAGATATTGATATTGTTGATTTATTCTAAAACTAATTGCTCTAAAACAGCGCTTATATTGAAGAAAAACTTCCTAAAATGATGAATAAATCAGCGCTTTTAAAATTATATTCATGAAATAAATATCAAAGTTAAATAGATAAATTCAAATTATATTTGAAAATTCAGAAAAAACTGCACTTATGACCAGCTGGAATCTCCGGCCATAAGTTCCAGTATCTGCTGTTTTAAATCGTATAATCTTTATGCTGCTCGAAGATCTCTGGCGCCAGGTCCTGAATCGCCTGAAAATGGGTCAGATAAATGCGCCCGCTCAAATGCGTCATCAATTTAGAAGCTTGCAGCTTGTCCATGACCGGACCTTTGACTTCGGCAAAATGCAGGCGAATATCCAGTTTGGCCAGTTCCGTATTTAAATCTTCCAGCATTTCCAAGGCACTCAGATCAATCGCACTGATGCTGGAACAGTTGATAATCACATGTTGTAGCTGGTCATTCAGGCTGATCTCATTGATTAGATAACCTTTAAAGCTATTGGCATTCAGAAACGTCAGATTCTCATCAATCCGCAGTGACAGCACCCGATCGGAGGTACTGACCTGATGACGCTGAATATTGCGAAAATGCTGGGTTCCTTCCACCAGACCGACAACCGCAATATGCGGCCGGCTGATTCGCCATAGCATCAGCACAAAGGTCGAAACGATCCCAATAATCAAACCAGTGGAAATATCAATCAGGACCACGCCGAGAAAAGTAATCCACATGGCAAGGCCATCTGCCTTGGAATAGCGCCAGGCATCAAAAAATGGCTGAAAATTAACCAGCTTCCAGATGGAAACAATAATCGTCGCGGCCAGAATGGTCAGCGGCAGATCTTCAAAAAATCCGGTAAAGAACAGGCTCACGAAAATAATCAGAATCGAGGATAAAACACCGGCCATAGGTGATTTAGCACCGGCATCGGCATTCACCACCGTCCGCGACAGGCTGCCCGTCACAGGAAAAGCTGAACTCACGCCTGCACTGATATTGGCCAGACCGAGCGCAATCAGTTCCTGATTACTGTTTAAATGACTGCGTTGCTGCAAGGCCGTCGCTTGAGCAATCGATAGTGACTCCACAAAACTGATCATGGCGATCATGCTGGCACCCGGTAATAAGGTCATGACCAGTTCCCAGTTCCAGTGTGGAAAAGACAAGGGTGGAAAACCGGACGGAATTGCACCGACGGTTTTAATGCCCTGAAGCTTTAAATCCAGAAATACAATTGCTGCAATGCCGAGACATACCAGAATCAGGGGCACTGCACGTACCAGAAAATCTGTAGAGCCGATCCGGCTTTGTACAGCCTGAGATTTTAATAACTTGGGCAGATAGATTAACAAACCTATAGAGAACAGGCCGAAAATCAGGCTCGGCACGTGCAGCAGCGGGAAATATTGCAGCAAACTGCTGACAAACTCCGGAAGGTTATTGGCTTTTAAAGGAAGATCGACCAAAAACTTTAACTGCCCAAACGCAATCAATAAGGCAGAGGCAATAATAAAGCTTTGAATCACGGGATGACTGATCAACTGGATCAGAAAACCAAAACGGAATAATCCCAAAAGCAGGGAAATAATCCCGACCATCAGTGCCAATAAAGTCGCAGCTTCAATATAGACTGGTGAGCCGACTTCAAAAAGTGGATTGAGCGTAGCAAAAGTCATTATGGAAATGATGGCTACCGGGCCAATCGATAAAGTCGAACTCCCACCGAGCAGGGCATAAATGATCATCGGCAGGATGCTCGCATATAAACCCATGATCGGCGGCAATCCTGCCAGCATGGCATAGGCCATCCCTTGAGGCACCAGCATTGCCACCACAATCAGGGCAGCCAGCACATCAGACTTAAATTTGACCGGCGTGTAGTGGCTTAACCATGCCCAGGCAGGCAGTCTATGCAGAAGTTTAGACTTGGAATTTTGCATAAAAAGGTCTAAATCACAAATATAGATATATTATGCACAAATTCTGCTAAGAAGTCTTAGCTGATCTAGATTCTTGATGAATCATGTTTAAAATGAAACATCTGGGTCAGTCGTAGATCATTTAAAAAACTCTATGATCGTGATCTTAGTGGTGTAGAACGACCTCAATAAGAGTTTAAAGAAACTTATCTTGATGACTGAAAAAAGAAAGATTCTTTATTTAGCTGGATTGCCACAATACAATTGATAAAGGGTATTTAAGACCACAATCAAATTTTGATCTTTAATTGAATAATAAATCTGTTTGCCGTCGCGCCGGGTATCTACCACATCGCTTTTGCGCAACATCATGAGCTGCTGGGAAAGTGTCGGCTGTTTAATCTCAGTTATTTCCTCAATTTCTGAAACATTCAGTTCCGCTTGAGACAGATGACATAAAATAAGAAGACGGTCGGTATTGGCCAGAGATTTTAAAATGCCAACGACCTGTTCTGCTGAATCGCGCATAGTCGTGATTTCAAAATCGGTTTTCATTCAATATGTCCATTATAAAGTTACAGCCCGCTAATTATACGGGTCTTAGCCCGTAATACCTTGCTAAAAACAGTTAAGTTTTATGGTTTTTAATGAATTGAATTATCAATTAAAATTATATTTTAAATATTGATAGATAAGATAAATTTATTGCATAGTGCAGAAAGTATTTTAGTTCACATTCGTGCAATGAAGTGCAAGTTTCATCAAACATCTACAAAGCAAAAAAATGCTTGTATGATGTTTAAGCGACTTGAACCAATAACATCAGGGATATCATCATGAGTACAGATTCAGCTTTTCCAACACCGAATAATTTAGGTATAGCGGTTTATAGTAATAATGCAGACGCGATTGGAAATACACCGCTTGTTCGTATTAATCGTGTGATTTCCGCTCCGGCCACGGTACTTGCGAAAATTGAAAGCCGTAATCCGGCATTCTCAGTCAAGTGTCGTATTGGTGCAGCGTTGATTAATGATGCTGAAAAATCTGGCAAGCTCAAATCCGGTATGCATATTGTCGAGCCAACCAGCGGCAATACCGGTATTGCATTGGCTTTTGTTGCGGCAGCCAAAGGTTATGACATTACTTTGACCATGCCTTCAAGCATGAGTATTGAACGCCGTAAGGTGGTGAAAGCATTGGGTGCCAATCTGGTATTGACTGATCCGGCCAAAGGCATGAAGGGTGCGATTGAAGAAGCACAACGTCTAGTCAATGAAATTCCTGAACTGTACTACCTGCCACAACAGTTTGAAAATCCGGCCAACCCTAAAATTCATGAAGAAACCACGGGCCCAGAAATCTGGGAGGCGACTGCGGGCAATGTCGATATTCTGGTCGCAGGTGTCGGAACGGGTGGAACCATTACTGGTATTTCACGCTACTTTGAAAAGGTAAAAAATAAGCCTTTATATTCAGTGGCGGTGGAACCCGCTGAGTCTGCGATTATTGGTCAGGCCAAACGCGGTGAAGACATTACACCTGGACCACATAAAATTCAGGGGATCGGTGCCAACTTCATTCCGGGCAATCTGGATTTGGACCTCGTTGATGAAGTGATTGCCATTAATAGCGCAGATGCAGTCGAGTGGGCACGTAAAACGGCTGCTCAGGAAGGTATCCTGGTCGGTATTTCAAGTGGCGCGGCTATGGCAGCAGCAGCCCAATTGGCAGCTCGCTCTGAAAATGCCGGTAAAAATATTGTGGTGATTTTACCAGACGGTGGTGAACGTTACCTGTCTTCGATCTTGTTTGAAGATATTTCTGCCGAATAACATCGATGCATTCAATATTTTAAATACTGTTAGACAAGCTCGAAGTCATCTTCGAGCTTTTTTATTGGGTGATTTTAAATCGCAGCAGGACGCTACATTTTTTAAAATAGTCAGATGAAGGACTTGACCTTACCATGATGGGAATGTTTAAGCTATAAGCTCAACAGTGAGTCGAGGCATGGAGATGGACATGGTAGAACAAGACAGCAACCGCTTATATGAGCAGCAGGTGCAGATTGGCGGTATGACCTGTGCCTCCTGTGTCGCTCGTGTGGAAAAAGCCTTGAAAAAAATTGAAGGTGTAGACGAGGCATCTGTCAATCTGTCGACTGAAAAAGCCTTTATCAAAAGCCGGCAGCCGATTGCTGCCGCTACGCTGGTGCAAGCAATTGAAAAATCCGGTTTTGATGTGCCGATGCAGCAGTTTGATTTGAACATTGAAGGCATGACCTGTGCATCCTGTGTGGCTCGCGTAGAAAAAGCCCTAAAAAAAGTGGAAGGCGTGCTAGATGCACACGTGAATCTTGCTACTGAAAAGGCGCATGTAAGTGCGATCAACTCTGTGCCATTGTTTAAACTAACTCACGCAGTGCAAAAAGCCGGTTTTGATATTCAGAGCGACCGGATTGAACTGGCGATTGAAGGTATGACTTGCGCTTCATGTGTGGCACGGGTTGAAAAAGCCTTATTGAAAGTAGAAGGGGTCAGCGAAGCACAGGTCAATCTGGCCACCGAAACTGCCTGGGTGAAGGCCTCGCATGCCCAGATTCCGGCCTTGATTGCTGAGGTGGAGAAAGCCGGTTATCAGGCCACCATAAAATCTGGTAGGGATATGTCGACAGATAGCCATGATGCTTTTCAGGAAAAGAAAGCCAATGAAACGGCACAACTGAAACGAGATTTATGGCTTGCGGTCATTCTGACAGCACCTGTATTTATTCTGGAAATGGGCTCGCACTTGATTCCGGTGTTTCATCATTTTATTGCCCATACGTTGGGAACCCAAAACAGCTGGTATCTACAGTTTGTGCTGACCACTTTGGTGCTGATTATTCCGGGACGACGTTTTTATCAGCATGGGATTCCGGCATTGTTACGCTTGGCACCGGATATGAACTCGCTGGTGGCCGTTGGAACCATTGCCGCCTATGGCTTTTCCTGTATTGCGACCTTTTTTCCGCAGCTGTTACCGCAGTCCACCGTGCATGTGTATTTTGAAGCGGCCGCCGTTATTGTCGCGCTGATTTTACTGGGGCGTTATCTGGAAGCCAAAGCCAAAGGTAAAACCTCGGAAGCGATTCAGTATCTGGTGGGCTTGCAACCGAAAACGGCACGGGTAGAACAGAATGATCACTGGGTTGATCTGGCAATTTCCGATGTGCAACAAGGAATGTTGATTGAAATCCGTCCGGGTGAAAAAGTCGCTGTCGATGGTGAAGTCGTTACCGGACAAAGTTATATTGATGAAGCGATGATTAGCGGTGAGCCTTTACCCGTGGCCAAACAGGCCGGTGATCAGGTGGTCGGCGGTACGGTAAACCAGAACGGAACCTTGCAAATCAAGGCGACTAAGGTCGGCCAAGATTCGGTACTGGCGCAGATTATTCAGATGGTGGAACAGGCACAAGGCTCAAAACTGCCGATTCAGGCTGTGGTCGATAAAGTGACTTTATGGTTTGTGCCGGCTGTTATGGCACTGGCGGCCTTGACCTTTATGGTCTGGTTCCTGTTTGGGCCTGAGCCGAATCTGACCTACGCCTTGGTAAATGCAGTCGCCGTACTGATTATTGCTTGTCCATGTGCGATGGGACTGGCAACTCCTACCTCAATTATGGTCGGCACTGGCCGTGCAGCAGAACTGGGCGTGCTATTCCGTAAGGGTGAAGCTTTACAGTTGCTGCAACAAACCAAAGTCGTCGCGCTGGATAAAACCGGAACCTTAACTGAGGGAAAACCACTGCTGACCGACTTTGAAGTCACTGCAGATTTTAATCAGCAGACCGTATTACAGCTCGTCGCTTCAGTGGAGGCCAAGTCAGAACATCCGATTGCCCACGCCATTGTTCAGGCTGCTCGTGAGCAAGAACTGGAACTGAGTAAAGTGACCGATTTTGATTCGATCACTGGTGCAGGGGTAAAAGCACAGGTTGCTGGTCAGCAGCTGCATATCGGTGCAGAACGTCTGATGCAGGACTTGGGCTTAAATGTCGATCTGTTTAGAGCCACTGCACAAAAGCTCGGTGATCAGGGTCGTAGTCCTTTATATGTAGCGATTAATCAGAAACTGGCTGCGATTATTGCAGTAGCCGATCCGATTAAACCAACTACTTATAGCGCGATTCAGGCCTTGCATGACCAAGGTCTTAAAGTGGCGATGATTACTGGTGATCATCAGCATACCGCGCAGGCGATCGCCAAACAGTTGAAAATCGATCAGGTGATTGCGGAAGTTTTGCCGCATGAAAAAGTCGATGCAGTACGACAACTCCAGCAGCAATACGGCGTGCTCACTTTTGTTGGGGATGGAATCAATGATGCACCGGCATTGGCCCAGGCCGATGTCGGTATGGCGATTGGAACCGGTACCGATGTCGCGATTGAAGCAGCCGATGTGGTGTTGATGTCAGGCAATTTACAGCATGTGGCTACAGGCATTGGTTTAAGTCAGGCGACCATGCGCAATATTAAACAGAACCTGTTTTGGGCCTTTGTCTACAATATTGCCTTAATTCCGATTGCCGCGGGTGTGCTTTATCCATTTTGGGGTATATTGTTATCGCCAATGTTTGCCGCAGGTGCGATGGCGTTGTCCTCCGTGTTTGTCGTCAGCAATGCCTTGAGATTAAAAGCTTATCAACCGGTGCAGTTTAAGGAGTCAGTATGATGAATATTGGTCAGGCCGCAAAACGATCCGGCATCTCTGCGAAAATGATTCGTTATTATGAAGATATTGGTTTGTTGCCGGCTCCGAAACGCAGTGATACAGGTTATCGGGTTTATAGTGACGCGGATATTAAAACCTTAAGCTTTATCCAGCATGCACGTGAACTTGGATTTTCTTCAGAGCAGATGAAAGAATTACTCGGTCTGTGGTTGAACAGCTCACGCCAGAGTAGTGAGGTCAAACAGCTGGCACAAAAACATATCCAGTTTTTACAACAGAAAATTGCCGATATGCAGCATATGCTATTAATTTTACAGCAATCGGTTGAGCAGTGTGCCGGCAATGAACAGTCCGATTGCCAGATTTTAAAACAGATTGAACAGGGTGTCGTTCCTGAACAGCACTGACCAGATCTGCAATTCAACTCAGATTAAATATAGTCTGCCGAATCAGATAAACTTTAAATTGATCCTATGGAGCTAAACATGAAATTCCGTATTGAAAACATGACCTGTGGTGGCTGCGCGCGCAGTGTCACGGCTACGATTAAAGATCTGGATGAGAATGCCACTGTGAATATTGATGTGGCCACTAAGCTGCTTGAAGTTGAATCGACAGCCAGTGAGTCTGAGATTGTTGCAGCTTTAACTGAAGATGGTTTCCCGCCTGTGGCAGCCTGATCATTGTCGTGTTAGATCGCGCTTAATGATCGTATGAAATTATACAGCCAAATAAAAAATGCCTGATCGAATCAGGCATTTTTTATTATAGTGATTATACCGATGAGATTTTATCTGGCGTCATGAGTGCCTGATTAATATACAGCTTAATCAGACGTTCACGTGACCCAATCGCTTTTTGGTAATTGGTCGAATTTAATAACAGCGAAGCGCCATAGGTGACTGTCCAGATATAAGACAAATAATCGCGAATCGACATAGCACTTTCTAAAGCCACCAGATAATCATGGGTGATGTCTTTAATCCGGATAATTCGTTCTTCACGAATACGATAAAGCTCCTGAAATAACTCTTTCATATTTTTTTCGTTATTGGTTAAACGCTCTTCAATGACATGCAACAGGATGGTTCGGTTTGAATTGAGCATGTGATAGAGCATATATTGTGAAACATAATTTTTAATATCGTTATTATGCTTTTTTGATATTTCTAGAATTCTTTTTTCATTCAGAATAATCAGTTCTAAATATAACTGGTTCTTGCTTTTAAAATGTTTGTAGATGGTTCCTTTTGCGATGTCCAGTTCACTAGCCAGCTCACTCAGGGTAATGTCCTGATTATTATCCAGTAGCAGGCTTTCCGCCATGCTGAGGATCTTCTCTTTACGAAGAAGGAAGTTCTGCTGTCTTACAGTCGTCATCTTCTTGGTCCATACTTTTCGAAAAAGAACCTTTCAAGAATATGCAATTTTGCACGCGATGGCTATAAAACTAAGGTCGTGATATTTATCTCATTTTGTATATTTATGCAGCAACTGCTGACAAATAAAAATAGCGATGCTAAGCAGACAGAAATATTGTCAAGAAAACTGAACCCTAGAGATCAACTTTGCTAAATAAAATTCCATTTTCAGTATAATTATTTTATTGTTTCAGCGCACGAAGCTAAATCCTTCGACTGTTTTAAGCCCATATTCATCAGGGTTTAGCACAGGAAAACGATCAATATTAAGCTGGCATATTCAGTCACTCATACTGAACATGAAGACGTGATTTACAAGGCAAATTTATGAATCTAGATTTAGATTTAATACTGCAAGAATTGGATATCACGATTTTAAAATGGCCTGTCTGGATCCTAATGAAAATTAGAAAATATTTAGCAACAGGATTGAGTATCACCCTTTAAGGAATTTAAAAATGCCGATTTATAATGCGCCGCTAAAAGACATGGAATTTATTTTAAATGATGTATTCCAAGCGGAACAATTTTGGCAAGGTAATGAAAATCTTGCACATTTAGATATGGCGACGGCAAATGCAATTCTGGAAGAGATGGCCAAATTTTCCAAGAATGTTATTCTTGACCTGAATCGTCCTGCAGACGAAGAGGGTGGTGCTCAGTTTAAAAACGGTGAGGTGATTACGCCGGCTGGTTTCAAGGAAGCCTTTAAACAGTTTGCCGAAGGTGGCTGGGTAGGCTTGGGTGCTCCTGAAGAATGGGGCGGACAAAATATGCCGAAGATGCTCACGGTTCTGGCGGATGAAATGATCTGGAGCACCAATCCATCTTTTATGCTTTATCCACTACTCACTGTGGGTGCAGGTATGGCCATCAATGACCGCGCCTCACAGGAACAGAAAGAAACTTATTTACCAAAATTCTATACGGGTGAATGGTCGGGCACCATGTGTCTGACTGAACCACATTCCGGCACAGATCTTGGCATTATCAAGACCAAAGCTGAACCGAATGAAGATGGTTCATATAATATTACCGGTACCAAAATTTTTATTACCAGCGGCGAGCATGATCTGAGTGAAAATATCATTCATCTGGTGCTGGCAAAAACTCCGAATGCACCAGCAGGTTCACGTGGTATTTCATTATTTATTGTGCCGAAATTCCTGGTCAATGCAGATGGATCACTGGGTGAGCGTAATGCAGTATCTGCCGGTTCAATCGAACATAAAATGGGAATTAAAGGCTCGGCGACCTGCGTCATGAACTTTGACGGCGCCAAGGGCTATATGGTTGGCAATGAAAATGAAGGTCTGGCCGGCATGTTCGTGATGATGAACTACGAACGTTTGTCTATGGGAATTCAGGGCATTGGTGCAGCAGAATTTGCCTACCAGAATGCGGCACAATATGCGACGGACCGTTTACAGGGCCGTGCATCAACTGGTGCAAAATCTCCAGAAAAACCAGCCGATTCAATTCTAGTCCATGGCGATGTACGCCGTATGCTGCTCAATGTACGTGCTAACAATGAAGCTTCACGTGCGTTTGCGGTGTATGTAGGTCAACAACTGGATATTACCAAATACTCAACCGACCCTGAAGCGGTGCGTAAAGCGACTGACCGTGTGGCGCTGTTAACGCCAATCGCCAAAGCTTATTTGACCGACAAGGCACTGGATTCTGCACTGGAAGCGCAAATGTGCTTCGGTGGTCATGGTTATATCCGTGAATGGGGCATGGAACAGTGTATTCGTGACCTGCGTATTTCACAGATTTATGAAGGCACCAATGGCGTGCAGGCGATTGACCTGATTGGGCGTAAAACCACCAAATGTAATGGGGCTTATATCGCGGAATATATTGCTGAAATCCGTGAATTTGCCCAAAATTTACATGATTCATTGACGATTAAAACGGCGACATTAGAAGCCTGCCAGCAACTTGAAGATATCACCAAATTCATCGTCGAGCAGTCTAAGCTGAACCCTGATTTTGCTAATTCGATTGCTGTCGATTATTTACATGCGGTTGGGCTGCTCAGCTTTGTCTATATGTATGCGCGGATTAGCAAAGCCGCCGCAGCCAAAGAAGATAGTTACTTCCAGAACAAACTGGTACTGGCCAACTACTATGTTGCCAAAGTACTTCCGGATTTGAGTGCACGAATCCAGCGTATTCAGGCCGGTGCGGAACTGGTCATGCAATTGCCTGAAGCATATTTTACCGCACAGGCTTAACCCGCAATGATTGCGAAGGACCAGCCCTACAGTGCTTTGGCTATGTAGGGTTGATAACAATGATGAAAAAGGATGAAACTAAAATGATCGTAATTGTAGATGCAGTACGTACCGCGATGGGCGGTTTTCAAGGTTCATTGTCAAGCTGTACCGCGCCAGATTTGGGTGCTGTGGCAATTAAAGAAGTAGTGGCACGTGCAGGTCTGTCGGCCAATGATATTGATGAAGTGATTATGGGCTGCGTTCTTCCTGCTGGTTTAAAACAGGGTCCGGCACGTCAGGCCATGCGTCAGGCGGGTCTACCGGATTCCACGGGGGCGACCACGATTAATAAAATTTGTGGTTCTGGTATGAAAGCCGTGATGCAGGCAGCAGATGCGATCAAAGCCGGTTCAGCAGAGATTGTGGTGGCTGGCGGTATGGAGTCGATGTCGAACGCACCATATTTGATGGACAAGGCACGTGCCGGATTCCGTATGGGGCATGGAAAGGTCATTGATCATATGTTCCAGGAAGGTCTGGAAGATGCGGAAACAGGCCTGTCGATGGGAATTCTTGCTCAGGAAATGGCGGATAAAAAAGGTTATACCCGTGAGCAGCAGGATGACTATGCGATTGGTTCCTTAAATAAAGCCGTGACGGCGGTGCAGCAAGGTTTCTTTAAAGATGAAATCGTACCGGTCACTGTCAGTAGCCGTAAAGGCGATGTGGTGGTGGAACAGGATGAACAGCCTTTAAATGCCAAGGCTGACAAAATTCCAACTCTGCGTCCAGCGTTCAAAAAAGACGGAACCATTACTGCGGCAAATGCCAGTTCAATTTCAGATGGTGCTTCAGCACTGGTGATCACCTCGAGCGAAATTGCTGCACAGCGTAACTTAAAACCGCTAGCTCATATTCTGGCCTATGCCAGCCATTCGCAGCATCCATCAGAATTTACCATTGCACCGGTTGGTGCGATTGAAAAAGTCCTGAAAAAAACCGGTTGGGATGCTCAGGATGTTGACCTTTGGGAAATCAACGAAGCGTTCGCCATGGTGACCATGTTAGCCATTGATGGCTTTAAACTTGATCCAGCAAAAGTGAACATTAATGGCGGTGCCTGTGCACTTGGTCATCCATTGGGTTCTTCTGGTTCCCGTATTATTGTGACCTTGATTCATGCCTTAAAACGTACTGGCGGCAAGAAAGGGATTGCATCCTTATGTATCGGTGGTGGGGAAGCGACTGCGATTGCTGTGGAACTGGTTTAAGCCCATCCTAAATCCTATATTCAGTTAGCGAACTAAATACTGATTCATTCAAAAGTTGCTGCTCTTGGTTCGCCAGGAGCAGGGATTCTTTAAATCATATTAATTTTTAAAATACACAATAAAATCCATATTTTCAGACTTTGCTGATCCCATTCCATCTATATTTTTACTATAAAAATTACTTTTTAAATTATTTAAAAACTTTTTCCAGCACATGCCGGTGAATAAATCGTAACTTGTCTTTAACCGCTTCGCTCAGCTTGAACGGGTAGGCATCTTCCAGACCCATACAACGGTTTAAGGCATTCAGATTAAAGGTCAAGGTGACCCAGTTTTCCAGAATATGTTCAAAATCCTGTCCACCAATCGGGCATTCTTTAAAATCCATACTGGCCAGATAGCTGCCATTTCCTTCGACACACATACCACCATAGTAGGCAGTTTCCAGTGTTTCCATCATATGCAGATAATGCGCCCAGGTTTCTGCCCAGTCTTCCCAGGGATGGGCGGTAGCATAAGCACTAATATACTTTTCCTGCCAGTTGATTGGCGCGCCTTCGTTATAATGGCGTTCAAGTGCCTTGCTGTAGTCTTGCCGCTCATCGCCAAAATACTGACGGAATTCATCTAACAGTTCCGGATGCATATGTTGCATGAGTGCAAAATAATAATGGCCGCTTTCATGACGAAAATGGCCCAATAAAGTCCGGTAGTTTTCACCCATATTCACGCGTGTAGTTTCACGATAAACCACATCAGCTTCAATGGCATTGAGGGTAATGACCCCATTGGCATGACCAATTAAAACAGGCTTATCTTCTTGGGGCAGGAGAAAATCAAAACGCAGACCAAATGGATCATCTTCAGACTTTTTGGGGCGTGGCATCATGTTCATGCGCTGTGCTAAATAAAGGAATCGACGTTTGGCTTCTTCCAGTCGAAACCAGTAAATCAGGTTCTCAGAATTTTCCAGATCAGGAATGACATGGGTCAACTGACAGGATTCACAAAATTCCTCATCTTCATCGCTAGGAATCATCCAATTGCATACTTGATAATGAACGTAATTGTGGCAGGGTTTATAACTGGCATGCTGGTAGTTCTTGGCGATTGGAACCCATCGCTCAGCGCTCTGTTTTTCAAATGCGCACAACTCTTTTTCCGAAGCGATATAACCGATCGGTGACAGACAGTGATCACAAACTGATTTGTAAAAAAACAGCTGTTGCTTGCAGACGGCACATTCAAAATGTTTCATTAAACTCCCTGTAGGGAAGCGAACGACCTAAAATTTTTATGTTCGATGAACACCAAGAAAGGTTCAGAATGCCTACCTAAATTTCTTCCTGATAAAGAAACATCATAAAAATTTCATTGAAAATTCTATATGGATGAATTGTAAATATAGGCTGCTTGATATTAAATGAAACATCAATTGAATCTTTTTTAATAAAAAAGTGTAGTTAAACAAGGTTTTATATAAATAGATTTTTTAAATAGAGTGAGTTGCCGTCTTAAAATACGGACAAGGCGTATTGAAGAATATTACCGAATATTCCGACTGGTTTTTAAATTTGGGGGAAGCCCATTCAAGAACAGCTAAAGCAGCTAACTTTTAATAAAAATAACTTTTTAATGTATACAACTTAATAAAGAGAAATTTAAAAAAACATGAAAATTAGAAAAGCCAATCTTCAGGATACTCGTGCCATTGTCGATGCGATTGCGCCCTTTGTCGATGCCGTGATCAGTTCAGAAGAGGGGCGCCAGCGCTTTCAGCCTGAGATGATCCAGACCATTTTCGAGCGTCCGGACATTCATTATTTTGTGGCAGAAATTGACCATCAGGTGATAGGCGTCGTGGCTTATATGGAACCTGCACACTTCATGCATTTTTTCCTGAACCAAGTCTATCAGGGGCAGGGTTATGGCCGGCAAATGTGGCACTTTTTAGAAAGCGAGATCCGCCGTCAAGGCCATTCAATTATTACGGTAAAATCCAGTCTTTATGCCTTGGATATTTACAAGCGCTTTGGTTTTGTGGAAACGGGAAAATACACGGAAGAACATGGAATCCGTTTTATCCCGATGCGAAAGGATTATCCAGATTTTTAAAAGAAAATTAAAAAAACTGTTAGGCACAATTTTATATTCCAAAATTTTCCAAAAAAATGGTCATTTTCTGACTGTTTTATAGGTGATTTCACCTATAACAATGTGCCATTACTTGAGATAGCATCCGGCGATCTGGTACAGGGGTATTCGTCTTCACTGATGAATACTTGTTGTTATTGCATTTCATATTGGAGCCAAGTAGAAAAGAGTTCAATTACACTTCAGGTCTAATTACATACTTTAAACATATAGAATAAATACACACTGTACACATCAGCCTAGGAAGGTTTGACTAAGCAAAATTAGTACCATTTTCACGTTTTAAAATGACTGGCAGATCACATTGCATTTTTTCAGCTGGAATCTTTCCAAATTAAGCCAAACTTTCTGCTATTGGCCAGCATCCTATTTTTAATTAGTCAGTCCTTTTGTTAAGACATAGAATTAATTCATTTTTGTAGTAATAGCGATCAGTAGATGGCATTCAGCTGGATTTTTTTCACTTTAATTGCTGCATTTATGCAGGCTTGGCGCAACGCCTTTCAAAAACAGCTCAGCACCACGGTCGATGTGTGGGGAGTCACCCTGGCACGCTTTATTTTCGGTTTGCCATTCGCTGCGCTTTACCTGAGCAGCCTGTATTATTTCAAGCCAGTTGAAAGTGTGATTCACTTCACGCCCAAGTTCTGGGTCTATGTGGTGATTGCGGGTTGCAGTCAGATTTTAGCTACGGCACTGATGGTGCAACTGTTCAAGCAAAAAAATTATGCCGTTGGAGTGGGGTTGGCGAAAAGTGAAGCCATTCTTGCAGCCATTATTGGCGTGACCTTTTTAGCGGATCATTTGTCATTCCTGGCGTGGATTGGTGTGGCACTAGGCGGATATGCGGTATTTTTATTGAGTAAAGGCCAACAGGTCAGTGGGTTTTCAGCCAGAACATTGGCGATCGGGATTGGCAGTGGATTAAGTTTTGCCATTACCTCACTACTGGTACGCGAAGCCAGTCTGGAATTAACCACTTTACCAACCTTGCATCGTGCGGCCTGGGTGCTGTTAATGGTGATCAGTTTTCAGTGCCTGAGTATGCTGCTTTATCTAAGCCTATTCAGCCGCCAGACTTTAGTGGCCATGTGGCAGCGTCTGGGCTTAACTTTTAAAGTGAGTGTGTGCAGTTTTATGGCATCACTAGGCTGGTTTACTGCCATGAGCATGATGAGTGTGCCGGTCGTGAAAACCTTAGGACAAATTGAGATTCTGTTTAGTATGCTGATTTCGGCATATTTCTTTAAAGAAAAACTGGCACGTACCGAGCATTGGGGTCTGGGCTTAGTAGTGATTGCAGCGATTTTAGTGATCTGGGCCTAATCTGAACGAATATTGAGAAGATAAAAAAAGCCACTTCGAAAAGTGGCTTTTTCTTTGCATCTGTTTAAGCGGCAATAAATTTCTGAACTGCCTGATTAAAGGCTTCTGGTTGCTCCACATTGGAAATGTGCGAGGCATTGATTTCAAACAGCTGGCTTTGTGCAATTTCAGCTTGCATGGCTTGACCATCTGCAACAGTCGTTACGGGGTCTTGCTGACCGGCCACAATCAGTACCGGCACTGAAATCGTTTTGATCTGTTCACGTAAATCCGCCTTAGCCAAAGCTTCGCAACAACTTGCATAACCTTCCGGGCTGCCAGCTCCAAGGTCGTTTGAAAGTTCTGCAACTGTCGCTGCGTTGCTTTGGATAAAGGGTTCGGTAAACCAGCGTGATGCTGCAGTTGATGCAATCGGTGCCAGACCTTGTTCACGCACCAACGCGGCACGTTCCAGCCAGGCTTGTTCCTGACCAATCTTGGCAGCAGTATTGCAAATAATCACGTGGCTAAAACGTTCAGGCTTGTTAATCGCTAACCATTGACCGGTTAAACCGCCCATCGAGATACCACAGAAAGCGGCTTTCTGGATATTCAGATGATCCAGCAGATTGACCACATCCTGACCTAACTGTTCAAGACTATACGGACCTTGTGGTGCAGAGGAAGCCCCATGACCACGAGTGTCATAGCAAATGACAAAATAGTCTTGCTGGAAAAATTCAATTTGTGGTTGCCACATGCTGAATTTAGTACCCAATGAATTAGAAAAAACCAGGGCAGGTTTGCTGGCATCACCAAAGGTCTGGTAATTGATCTGGGCATCGTTGGATGTAAATGTTGGCATTGAAATCCCTCCCGACCTCCCTTTAAAAAAGGGAGGAGGTTTATCTTTTTAATAGGTTGTTAGACGCGTTCAATAATCAAAGCGATGCCTTGACCGACACCAATACACATTGAACAAAGACCGTATTTACCGCCAGTTTGTTCCAGCTGGTTGAGTGCGGTTGTGACTAAGCGTGCGCCAGATGCACCAAGTGGATGGCCCAAAGCAATTGCACCACCATTCGGATTGACTTTCTCTGAACCATCTTCAATGCCAAGGTCACGAGTACAAGCCAAAGCTTGTGCTGCAAAAGCTTCATTCAGCTCGATCACATCCATCTGCTCTAAAGTCAGACCGGTTTGCGCCAGTAATTTCTTAATGGCAGGTGCTGGACCAAAGCCCATGATACGTGGTTCAACACCAACGACGGTTGAACCAATAATTTTGGCACGTGGTTTTAAGCCATGTTGAGCAATTGCTTCATCAGACGCGATCAACAGGGCAGCTGCACCATCGTTAATCCCTGAAGCATTACCCGCCGTTACCGTCCCCTCTGCTTTCACCACAGGCTTCAGTTTTGCCAGAGCTTCTGCAGTGGTAGATGCACGCGGATGTTCATCAGTATCGACAACCACCGGATCGCCTTTACGCTGTGGAATCACTACAGGAATAATTTCATTTTTATAGAAACCTTTGGCCTGTGCTGCTGCAGTACGTTGCTGGCTGGTCAAGGCAAACTTGTCCTGGTCTTCACGGTTGATGTTGAACTGTTCCGCCAGATTTTCAGCCGTTTGCGGCATGGTTTCTACGCCGTACATTTCTTTCAGTTTCGGATTGATAAAACGCCATCCCATGGTGGTGTCTTCAATCTTCTGGCTACGGCCATACGCCGTTTCTGACTTGCCCATCACGAATGGGCCGCGTGACATGCTTTCTACACCACCAGCAATAATCAGATTCGCTTCACCGGCTTTAATCGCACGTGCTGCCATTGCGATGGCATCCATCGATGAACCACACAGGCGGTTCACGGTCGTCGCTGGTACCTGATAAGGCAAACCTGCAAGCAGAGAAGACATACGACCGACGTTACGGTTGTCTTCACCGGCCTGATTGGCACAGCCATAGATCACGTCATCGACCTGTTCCCAGTTCACACTTGGATTACGTTCCATCAAAGCTTTAATTGGCAGCGCACCTAAGTCATCTGCACGGACAGGCGCGAGACCACCGGCATAACGGCCGAATGGGGTACGGATGGCATCGATAATATATGCGTTTTTCATTGTGTATTTGCTCACATATTTAAAAGAAGAAAACTCCTCCCTTTTTAAAGGGAGGTTGGGAGGGATTTAATGAAGTAGTTTTATTCCTCAAATCCTCCCTAAATCCCTCCTGAACATGTTTTAAAGCACTGCTTTTAAAACTAAGTGCAAGAAAGAAGGGACTTCCCCTTAATTTGATTGAGTCGCATCAATCAGTTTGGCACCAGTCAATGACTGCAATTCTTCAAATGACAGACCTTCAACTTTCTCAATCACTTTCATCCCTTCAGGGGTGACATCAATCACGCAGAGGTCGGTATAGATACGGTCGACACATTTCAAGCCAGTAGCCGGATACGTCAGTTCAGCCACGATTTTTGGCTCGCCTTTTTTGGTCACGTGGTCAGTCGTAATAAAGACTTTCTTCGCGCCCACAGCCAGATCCATCGCACCGCCGACTGCTGGAATTGCATCCGGTGCACCGGTATGCCAGTTAGCCAAGTCACCATTTTCAGCGACCTGGAACGCGCCCAGTACGGCGATGTCTAAGTGACCGCCACGCATCATCGCGAAAGAATCACCATGATGGAAGAATGAACCGCCTTCAAGTAAAGTTACGAATTCTTTACCAGCATTAATCAGCTCAGGATCGCGGTCTTCTTCAGCAGGAGGAGGACCGAAAGCCAACAGGCCATTTTCAGAATGCAGGAAGACGTCTTTATCGCTTGGCAGGTAGCTGGAAATCTTGGTCGGTAAACCAATACCGAGGTTCACATAAGCGCCATCAGGAATATCTTGTGCCACACGTTCAGCGATCTGGTCACGGGTCAGTTTGCTATAGCTCATTATTTATCTCCGATGCCAATTATTGTGCAGGTTTAACTTGAACAACGTGTTGAACAAAAATTCCCGGGGTGATGATGTGTTCCGGATCCAGTGCACCCAGTTCAACCACTTCAGAAACTTGAGCAATCGTCACATCCGCAGCCATCGCCATAATCGGGCCGAAGTTACGCGCAGATTTACGGTAGACCAGATTGCCCCAACGGTCGCCTTTAGAAGCTTTAATTAAAGCAAAGTCAGCTTTAATTGGATTTTCTAAAACGTAGTCTTTACCTTCGTAGTTCATGGTCGGTTTGCCTTCAGCCAGCAAAGTACCAAAACCGGTAGGCGTGTAGATTGGACCCAAGCCCATACCTGCTGCCTGAATACGGCAAGCCAGATTACCTTGCGGCACCAGTTCCAGTTCGATCTTGCCTGCACGATAGAGTTCGTCAAATACCCAGGAATCTGACTGACGCGGGAAAGAACAGATAATTTTACGCACAGCGCCCGCTTTAAGCAGTTTCGCCAGACCATAATCGCCATTACCGGCATTATTGTTGACAATAATCAGGTCTTTAATACCCAATTCGATCAGACCATCAATCAGTTCAGCAGGCTGACCCGTTGTACCGAAACCACCGATCATAATGGTAGAACCGTCCTTGATCTGGGAGAGTGCTTCTTTCAATGATAATGAACTTTTATCTATCATAATCTGGTCCTTACATATCCTAAACTGATGGATGTCTTTAAACTCGTTTTGAATCTGATGCTGTAACCGGAACTGCGTTACGGTTTTTCTGTGACAGCAGAAAATGTGCTACCAGGCCAATGCAAATTCCCCAAAAGACTGAACTCAGTCCCAAGAAATGCATGCCGGAAGCAGTCGCTAAAAAGGTGATCAGTGCTGCATCACGTTGCGACTCTTTGCCCATGGCCACGGAAATGTTGGTGGCAATCGCACCCAGTAATGCCAGTCCTGCCAAAGCCGCAATTAATTCTTTGGGCATCAGGCTAAAAAGCATGACAATGCTGCCGGCAAATAAGCCGCCTAAAATGTAAAAAAGCCCATTCGCCACACCAGCGATATAACGCTTTTCTTTCAGCTCGTGGGCATCTTTCCCCAGACACAAAGCAGCTGTGATCGAGGCCAAGACAATCGTGATACCACCTACACAGGCCACTGCAAGCGAGGCAATACTGGTTGCACTAATAATTGGCTTGGCGGGCATGTCATAACCACTGAGTTTGATAATCGCCATTCCCGGTAAAAACTGGCCAGACAGGCTGACCAGAATGAGCGGGAGGGCCAGATTCAGGGTTGAACTCCAGGTCCATTCTGGTGCAATAAATTGCGGAATTGCCAGACTAAAATCTGCCGTGACCGGGTTAATCTTGCCCAGTAACATACTTAAAACCACACCGGCAACCAGTACCCAGACCATCGCATAGCGTGGACTGAAACGCTTGGCCAGCAAAAATACCGCCAGCATGCCAAAGACGATATAGGGCATGGTATCGGTCGCGGTAAACAACCCTAAACCAAACTGCAGTAAAATCCCCGCCATCATTCCGGCAGCGACTTCCTGAGGAATCCAGGACAGCAATTTGTCGAAATAACCGGTGATCCCAATGAAAAAAATCACCACGGCAGAGGTGATATAGGCAGCAACCGCTTCATTGAGCGAAATATCGGGAAACAGCGTGACTAATAAAGCCGTTCCGGGCGCAGACCAGGCGGTGACAACAGGTATTTTGTATTTAATCGATAAAAAGATACCTGCGAGTGCAGCACCAATAGAAATTCCCCAAATCCATGAAATCATCATGTCTGGGGAAACCTGGGCTTGCTGTGCCGCCTGGAAAAAAATGATCAGTGGCCCTGAATAGGAAATTAGCACTGCTAAAAATCCTGCAACAGTCGCTGAAATTGACCAATCATTTTTTAATGTCTGAAACAGGGTATTCATTGGTGATGTGCCTCCTTGCGTCGAACCATGAGCCTGTTAAAAATCGTGATGATCAGGACTAGCCCTGATCTCCACCGCCGACTGGTACCACTGTACCTGTCATATAAGATGATTCATCCGAAGCCAGGAATACAATTGCATTCACTTGCTCCTGAATCGTACCGTAGCGTCCCATGAAAGTACGGTCAATGGTCTGATCAACCACTTGCTGCATCCATTCCTTTTCAGATTCAGTCAGTGGATTGGCATTGCGCGGTACTTTACGTGGTGGTGCTTCAGTGCCACCCGTTGCCACTGCGTTAACGCGAATACCATCTTTGGCATGTTCAAAGGCAAGGGAAGCCGTCAGGCCATTTACGCCACCTTTAGACGCTGAATATGGCACACGGTTAATGCCGCGTGTCGCAATAGAAGATACGTTTACAATGGTACCTTTCTGATTTTTAATCATTTCCGGAAGAACTGCACGGCAGCACCACAGCGTCGGGAACAATGAACGGTTCACTTCCTTGATAATTTCCTCTTCAGAAAATTCTTCGAAAGGTTTCATCCAGATCGCGCCACCGACGTTGTTGATCAGGACATCGACACGGCCATAGGTTTCTAGCGCTTTTTCAACGACTGATTGAGCACCGGCAAACGTTTCCAGATTGGCTTTGACCGTAATCGCATCACCGCCAGTCGCTTCAATTTCAGCCAGAACTTCTTCTACATAAGGGGAAAGGTCAGCCATGACGACTTGGGCGCCTTCGCTCGCCACTTGCAGCGCGACACCGCGACCGATGCCTTGAGCGGCACCGGTCACAATGACGACTTTATTTTCAAATCTTTGACGGTTAGACATTGAACAAATTCCCTCTATTAGTTGGCAGAGAATTTTTCAAACAGGAAGCTTGCAGGTTTAACGCCTTCAGCATCTAACCAGCCGCGAACCGCTTCTACCATTGGTACTGGACCACACAGGTAGACATCTACATCACCGTCATTCAGCCATTCATTTTCGATATGACCGGTCACATAGCCTTTACGCTCATGTGCAGATTCTGGGTTAGCAACCACTGTGCGGTATTCAAACCACGAGAATTTGTCTTGCAGTTCGTTCAGTTTTTCAATCGCTACCAGGTCAAAGTCATTGGTCACACCAAATACTAAACGCACTGGATGCTCTGAACCTTTTTCTTCCAGCACTTGCAGCATCGACATGAATGGTGCGATACCTGTACCACCCGCTAGCATCAAGACAGGGCGGGTCACAGGGCGCAGGTAGAAGCTACCAAATGGACCAGTAAAGGTCATTTTGTCGCCAGCTTGGGCATTTTTGCTCAAGAATTCACTCATTTTCCCATTCGGTACATTACGTACTACGAAACCAGTCAGACGATTACCCGGTTTTGAGCTGAATGAATAAGAACGGGTCTCTGTGGTGCCTGGAATTCCGACATTGACATATTGACCTGCTAGGAAGTGAATGTCTGGTTGACCTTCATCTAACTGGATATCAAAAGTAATGGTTGAATCAGACAGGTTTTCGACACGAGCCAGCGTACCCTGGAATTCATGAATTTCAGTTTTGCAAACTTCTGAAGAGGCCTGAATCTGGAACACTGCATCTGAAGTCGGTTTACATTGACAAGCCAGAATATAGCCTTCAGCGGCTTCTTCAGGTGTTAGTGCATCTTCAATATAGGTTTCTTCAGGCATGTCAAATGAACCTGATTCACAAAACGCACGACACGTTCCACAAGCACCATCACGGCAGTCCAAAGGAATATTGATCTTTTGACGGTAAGCTGCGTCTGACAGGGTTTCTCCGTCAGAAACAGAAATAAAACGTGTAACGCCATCTTCAAATTGAAGTGCAACATTGTGGTTTGACATGGCTGAATATCCTATATAAATCTTTGTAACTGAGCCTTTCAGCCAATTTTCCATCTGACCGAAAGGCATAACCTGGCTGTATAAACAGTCTTAGAGGTGATAAATGTCGATAACCTGGTTGATGTAATCGTTTTTCAGTACCACATATTTGCTTAAAATCTGCGGTTTATCGCCTGAGAAATCAATTTCATAACGAGACATACCGAAGTAGCTGTAACTTGTTTTGTAACGGAAGCTCAAAGTATTCCAGTTAAAACGTACAGTCACTTTGTCGCCATCACGTTCAACAATTTCAATATTGCTGAGGTTATGGCAGGTCCGTGTGTCCGGCATGGTTGCAGAGGAACGTTCAGTCTTGATCCGGAACACACGGTCTTCTAAACCTTGACGGTCCGGGTAATAAATCAACGAGATTTCAGACTGTGGATCTGTGGTCAGCTTGTCGTCGTCATCCCAAGCTGGCATCCAGAAAGAAGCAGTCGGGGCATAACAGGTTAACCAGTCATCCCATTGCTCATCGTCTAAAAAGCGTGCTTCTTGATACAGGAACTGAGCAATATTTTCTAAAGTGATGTCGCTCATGCGTTTTCTCCTTCAGTGGATGCTGCAATTTCTTTCTCAGTCGCAATACCTTTTTTGATCAATTCTAACCAGTACTGGTGCTGAGACAGGTATAAACCTTCATCTTCAGTTTTAATACCAGACAGTTTTGGTTTTAAACCGATTTCATTGGCAGCATCATCCGGACCTTGAATCCAGTGTTTAGAACCACGGCACATGTCGTTCCATTCCAGCGCGATACCGGCATAACCTGCCTGACAGGCACGGAATTCTTCAAGATCGTCTGGGGTTGCCATACCTGAAGCGTTAAAGAAATCTTCATACTGACGGATACGACGGGTACGCGCTTCAGGCTCTTCGCCTACAGGTGCGATACAGTAGATCGTCACTTCAGTTTTATCGACAGAAATCGGGCGCAGGACACGGATTTGTGAACCGAACTGATCCATGAAGTAAACGTTTGGATAGATACACAGGTTACGTGAACGTTCGATCATCCACTTCGCCATGGCTTCGCCATATTGCGCAGTGTATTCATCTTTCTTGGCAAAGTTAGGACGGTCTTCCGGGTTAGCCCATTGCGTCCAAAGCAGCATATGACCGTGTTCAAAGCCGTAAGAACCACCGCCTTGTTTGCCCCATGCGCCTGCGCTCATGGCACGGATGTTGTCACCCGCCTGTTTTTCTTTACGTTGCTGAGTGGTTGCAGCATAGTTCCAATGTACAGCAGACACGTGATAACCATCAGCACCGTTTTCAGCAGTCAACTTCCAGTTACCTTCATAGGTATAAGTCGAAGAACCACGTAAAACTTCCAGACCTTGTTCAGACTGATCCACGATCATGTCAATGATTTTGGTCGCTTCACCCAGGTATTCTTCCAGAGCAGGGACATCCGGATTCAAGCTGCCGAACAGGAAACCTTTATAGCTTTCAAAACGCGCAACCTTTTTCAGGTCATGTGAACCGTCTTTGTTAAAGCAGTCTGAATAACCCGCTTCAGCCGGATCTTTAACTTTTAATAACTTGCCGGAGTTATTGAACGTCCAGCCATGGAATGGGCAAGTATAAGTTGCTTTATTGCCTTTCTTGTTACGACACAATTGAGCACCGCGATGCGAACAGGCATTGATCATGGCATTCAGTTCACCTTGACGGTTACGTGCAATGATGATCGGCTGACGACCAATATAAGTAGTATAGAAGTCGTTATTGTTTGGAATCTGGCTTTCATGTGCCAGATAAACCCAATTGCCTTCAAAGATGTATTTCATCTCAAGGTCAAACAGGGCCTGGTCTGTAAATACTGAACGGTGTAGTTTAAATTCACCAGATTCATAGTCATCCACCAGTAGTTCGTCAATGCGGTCTAAATGGCTGGTGTTAATTACGGGAATACGAGGCATGTCCTTTCTCCGACTTTCCAAGGGGGAAGTCAGCGGGATATATCTCAAGGCATATCCCGCTTCTTAATGTATTAAGCGCTAGCGCGGCGACGATCAACTTCAGTAGAAGGTGCGTCTTGTTTCTCTTTCACGAGTTCAATATCAAATTGAATGTGTTTGAAAGGACCGTTTAGACCACGTTTTGCAATTTCAGCTTCATCAGTCACGTCAACCGCAGTTGCAACCAAGCCTTCACGAGTAGCGAATGCAAAGTCATCCCACAGGTATTGGTCGCCTTCAATATTGAATTGAGTAGTCAGCTTGCGGTAACCCGGTGCAGATACGAAGTAATGTACGTGCGATGGACGGTTACCATGACGGCCTAACTTGTCCAGTACAAACTGAGTTGTACCTTCTGGAGGGCAGCCATAACCTACTGGCATTGTCGTCAATGCAGTATATTGACCATCGGCAGCGGTAATGATGCTGCGACGCAAGTTAAAGTCAGACTGTGACTTGTCAAAGAATGAGTAGTTGCCCAGGCTGTTTGCATGCCAGATTTCAACTTTGGCACCTTCAACACGGTTGCCGTCAGTATCCGTCACTGTACCTTCAATGATCAGCGTCGGGATTTTGCCTTCTTCAGAACCATCATCCATACGTGCAAAGCTTACAGTTTCAGGTGCGCCAGCGACATAAAGTGGACCTTCAATCGTACGTGGCGTACCGCCAGTAATGCCTGCTTTAGCATCCGCTTCATCAGCACGTAAGTCTAGGTAGTGCTCCAGACCCAAACCTGCAGCCAATAAACCTAATTCGTTCGCTTGGCCGGCATCAGTAAAGTATTCCAGCCCTTTCCACAGTTCTGACTGGGAAATATCAAGATCTTCGATCGCTTGGAAAAGGTCACCCAATAAACGCACAACAACTTGTTGTACACGTTCATCTACAGGACCTGTCGCTGTATCAACGTTCATTTGCTTAACTAATGCATCAATTTCTTGGCGATTCATACTATTGCTCCTAAAGTATGTCTTTCATCTTTTAGTGGCGCACTTTTTTAGCTTTCATTGGCTGGCTAAATCTGGCTGGCCACAATCCTTGTTGAGGTACCCTCTGTTTTCGATTTGGAAGAGGAATCCGGTGACTCCCAATCCGCTCATTCAATCAACTGTCGTCATCTCGAACTGAAGATGGGTGACGGTTTAATGCCATTACTTCAATGTTCATATAAGGATAGAGAGGCAAGCCTTGTAACAGGTTGTGCAACTCTTCATTGCTTTCAACATCAAAAATACTGATGTTTGAGTACTGGCCCGTGATGCGCCAGATATGACGCCATTTGCCTTGACGCTGCAATTCCTGTGAATAAGCCTTTTCAACAGCCTTAATTTCGTTTGCCTGTTCAACTGGCAGATCACGTGGAATGTTTACATCCATACGTACGTGAAAAAGCATGGGTTTCTCCTAATTACTGACGACGCAAGTTGTCAATCTTGTTTTCATCCAACTCAATCCCCAGACCTGGCCCTTTCGGAATCTCAAGTTCAAAGTTTTGATAGTTGAGCGGGGTTTTCAAAATATCTTCAGTCAGCAGTAGAGGACCAAACAGCTCGGTACCGAACGCCAGACTTTCAAAAGTAGAGAACACATGTGCCGAAGCAATCGTGCCCACAGGGCCTTCCAGCATGGTGCCGCCATACAGGTCAATACCTGCAAGTTTGGCAATCTTGCCTACTTCACAACCTTCAATCAGGCCACCCGACTGGGCAACTTTGACTGCAAAAACAGATGAACCGTTTTGTTTGGCAATCTCATACGCTGAGTGCGGGCCCATTAACGATTCGTCTGCCATGATGGCAACATCAAAACGTCGGGTCAGACGGCGCATGGCATCCAGGTTATCAATTGCACATGGCTGTTCAATCAGATCAACGCCGCCATCTTGCAATAACTGAATGCCTTTAATCGCTTCCAGTTCTGACCAGGCACGGTTCACATCCACACGGATTGAAACGTCTTTGCCTAAGGCCTTCTTAATTGCCAGCACATGTTCAACATCTTCTTCTACCGGACGCGAACCGATTTTGAGTTTGAAAATGTTGTGACGTTTTGCCGCAACCATTTTCTCTGCTTCCGCAATATCTTTTTCGGTATTGCCAGAAGCCAATACCCAAAGAACTGGAATACTGTCACGTAAGCGACCACCGAGGACTTCGCTTAATGGCAAACCTAAACGTTGTGCCTGAATGTCTAAAAGTGCAGTCTGAATCGCACATTTGGCAAAACGGTTACCATTAATATTCTTTTTGATTGCTTGTAATGTCTGTGCAACATTTAAACCGGATAATGTTTTTAAAAGAGGCGCAAAATAAGTTTCAATATTAACTTTTACGCTTTCCGGGCTTTCATCACCATAACCTAAGCCACCGATCGTTGTTGCTTCACCCCAACCGATGTAACCATCTTCAGTGGTGATTTTGACCAATACCAGGGTCTGGGTTTGCATCGTCGCCACTGCCATCTTGTGAGGGCGAATGGTTGGAATTTCTACCAGCAAGGTTTCAACTGACTTATACATAATTACGCTTCACATTCTTGCTTTAATGTTTTGACTTGATATACCTTAAAAGAATAATTTTGATTGGTCTAAGATCGATTTAGCATTTTTTTATACTTTAAAGGTATGCAGGAATATGGAACTCAGGCATTTGCGTTACTTTGTCGCAGTCGTCGAAGAACAAAGTTTTACCAAGGCGGCAGAAAAACTGTTTATTGCTCAACCACCTTTAAGCAGACAAATACAAAATCTGGAACAGGAACTGGATATTCAGCTCTTTGAAAGAGGTAGCCGACCGCTTAAGACCACAGAAGCAGGTCAATTCTTCTACCAGCATGCGGTTAAACTTTTGTCTAATGCGGAAGAAATAAAATCGATGACCAAACGGATTGGTATCGCGGATCGCACCATTAGTATTGGTTTTGTTGGCTCGTTATTGTTCGGTTTGCTATCGCGTATTGTGTTTTTATTTAAGCAGCAACATCCCCAGCTCAAAATTGAGATGGTTGAAATGAATACTTCAGAGCAGATTCAGGCACTTAAGGAAGGGCGGATTGATGTCGGTTTTGGACGCTTGAGAATTTCAGATCCAGCAGTGAAACGGGTGTTGCTGCGTGAAGAAAGACTCATGGTCGCTGCGCATTCCAGCCATTTTCTCTCGCAACGAGATGGCGTGAACCTAGCTGAACTGGTGGATCAGCCACTCTTTTTATACCCGAATAATGGTAAGGCAAATTTTTCGACCCAGGTGCGCGGTATATTTTCCGAGTATGGACTAGAGCCGAAAAATATCCGTGCAGTCAGTGAATTGCAACTGGCGCTGGGTTTTGTGGCTGCTGGAGAGGGTGTTTGTATCGTGCCGGAAAGTGCCCAGAATATTCGTCTGGCACATTTAAACTTTATCCCTTTATTAGATGAATTTGCGGTCAGTCCGGTCTTTATGGCGATTCGTAACATGGATGAAAGTGAATATATTCGTTATCTGTTTGATGCGGTCTATCAGGTCTATGATCTTGAAGCGATTAAATATGATCGTGCGGTGTTTTAAACAAGATTAAAAACTTTTTAGATACTATATAAAATAGGTGAAATTATTATTTAATGACTGAATTAAAGTCGTTTTATTTGGATGAATATCATTAAGGCATAGTAAATAAAGCCTTTTCTTGAAGGCAGACTTTATAGGTATAGAAGTATGCCTATTCAGTTTTGGACATTTATGGACATCTTCTGCATTGTGAATCTCATAAATTGAACTTCACAATTAGGAGGTGAAGATGTCTACAAATAAAGTGAATATAAATACGCTGATTGATGAAGCGAAATTCACACCCTTTCATTGGGGCGTTTTGATCTGGTGTTTGCTGATTATTATCTTTGACGGTTATGACCTGGTCATCTATGGGGTGGCATTGCCGCTGCTGATGCAAGAATGGTCGTTAAGTGCAGTGCAAGCTGGAATGCTGGCCAGTACAGCCTTATTTGGGATGATGTTTGGTGCCATGAGTTTCGGTACTTTATCCGATAAACTTGGCCGTAAAAAAACCATCATGATCTGTGTGGCGATTTTTAGTGGATTTACCTTTATCGGTGCCTTTGCCACATCACCAGTTGAATTCGGAATTTTACGTTTTCTGGCTGGCCTTGGAATTGGCGGTGTCATGCCTAACGTCGTGGCCTTGATGACCGAATATGCGCCTAAACGTATCCGCAGTACGCTGGTTGCCCTGATGTTTAGTGGTTATGCCATTGGCGGGATGACTTCTGCGCTACTCGGTGCATGGTTGGTGCCACAATTTGGTTGGAAAATCATGTTCCTGCTTGCAGGCGTTCCATTGCTCATCTTGCCGATTCTATGGAAATATCTGCCAGAATCCCTGATGTACCTGACCAACAAGCAACAGACGGCTCAAGCACACACTATTATTCAGAAAATTTCTCCGACACAGGTCATCAACAGTGATACCCAGTTTGTACTGAATGAAGTACAAAAAGGGGATGAGGCACCATTAAAAGCACTCTTTCAACAAGGCCGTAGTTTCAGTACCTTTATGTTCTGGCTGGCATTCTTTATGTGCCTGTTGATGGTCTACGCCTTGGGTAGCTGGTTGCCAAAACTGATGATTCAGGCAGGTTACTCGCTGGGTGCAAGTATGATCTTCCTGTTCGCACTGAATATTGGTGGAATGGTAGGTGCCATTGGTGGTGGATATCTCGCAGATAAATTCCATATCAAAAAAGTCCTGACCATTATGTTCTTATGTGGTGCCATTGCATTAATTCTACTTGGTTTTAACAGTCCACAATTCGTGTTGTATACCTTGATTGCTGTGGCAGGCGCTGCAACGATTGGCTCACAAATTCTGCTCTATACCTTCGTGGCGCAGTATTATCCATCGACGGTACGTTCTACCGGTATGGGCTGGGCATCAGGTATTGGACGTATTGGTGCAATTGTTGGGCCGGTCCTCACTGGTGCTTTATTAACCATGAATTTACCGCATCAAATGAACTTCTTTGCAATTGCGATTCCTGGCGTAATCGCTGCGCTGGCAATTTTCCTGGTGAACTTAAAAACTTCCGTAGATGGCCAAGCCCTTGCAACACCTGATGTGAAGCCGAATCCATTGGCAAAAGAAGCGACACATTAAGTTAGATTTCAATCAATAAAGATAATATTCCCAATGATATAGATCGCCATCGTAACGGGTGGTGATCTGTTGCTAGAATCGAAACGCATAATAAAAAGCGAGTTTAGGATGAACACGACACAATTATTTAATCAACCAACAATCACATTCAAACGCACAGTTCTGATGAGCATGATGGCAATGAGTTTAGGGGGCATCAGCTTGTCGACTCAAGCACAAACCTCAGCTCAGTCGAATCAGCAGGAAATTGAACAACTGCGCCAGGAAGTTCAGGCTCTACGCGCACTGGTTGAGCAACAGCAAAGACAAACGGCTGTGGTCACTGCACATGTTGCAGCAACACCTGCTCCAGCAAGCAAACCCGTCATGAAAATTGCCAGTGGTGCCGAATTTAATCTTTATGGCAATATTCGTGCCGATGCCTCTTATCAGGCTGAAGGTGGTTCAGCAGCACGTATGTATAACCAGATTAATGCTGTACCTTTAGAAGGTGTCGGTGAGCGTAGTGATGAATTTAAATCTACTCTGGCTGCAACCCGTTTAGGCATGGATTTTAAAGCACCAGTCGGTGCTGGAGATAAAGCTTTAAGCGGTAAAGTTGAAGTGGATTTTCTGGGGGGCGCGAGCTTTGATAACTTGCGTATCCGTCATGCTTATATCAGCTATGCCAACTGGTTGATCGGTCAAACTTGGTCGAACTTTGCGGTGCCAGATTATATTCCAGAAACTGTAGATGCATTGGTTTACGCTGGCGGTTCAATTAAACGGACACCACAAGTTCGTTATACCAGCACAATCAGTCCTGAAACCAATCTGGTATTTGCAGTAGAAGATCCTAAAGATGCAACCATTACTGGTATTAAACAACGTCTACCTGCTTTAACAGCACGTTTAAATCATAAATTTGCTGATAATCTTACAGTCAGTGCCCGTGCGATGGGGAATGAAAAGCGTGTCAATGAAGATGAAAAAATGGCATGGGGTGTAGGTTTAGGTGCCAAGTATGATATTGTACCGGGTACAACGCTCAAAGCTGACTATTACCATGTTAAAGGCGATAGCAGCTTTGTGTCTTATGCAAATACGGGTGTGATTACCGCTGCAAATGGCGATTTATTACAAAGCGAATTTGATTCAATTTCAGTTGGCCTGACTCAGCAGTTTAATGACAAATTGCGCGGTACCTTGGGTTATGGCTATATGAATTTTGATGAAGATCAGGCTTATATCAATGCAGTCACTGACAAGACCAAAGCCAATAAAGACTTATGGCAAGCTTGGGCTAACGTGTTCTATAGTCCAACCAAGCCTTTAAGTTTCGGTCTCGAATATGTCTATGGTGAACGTGAAGCTTTGGCTGCTGCTACACCAAATGGCAGCACTACAGGTGAAGATAACCGTATTAATGCGGTTGCTATTTACAACTTCTAAGACTCCTTTCATAAGAAAGTCTGATCTGTAACAGAAGCGTGGATGAATTAATCCGCGCTTTTGCTATTTTGAAGAATGGTTTCTGTCAGCAGATTGACTGCATTTTCAATATTGGCTGTCCATTCAAACGAACAATTCAGCCGAATATAATGTTGGCTGGTAGGCTCAGGCTTAAACAGCAGTGCAGGGGCAACTGAAATATGTTGTTGAAGCAATTGTTCATAGAGCTGCTGGGCATCAACTTCTTTAGGTAATTCAATCCAGAGAAAATAACCACTGGAATAATAATAAATTTCACAGATGCTTCCCAAACGTGCTTTGAGTTCCTGATAAAATTTCTTTTTATATTTTTCCAGATGCTGCCTTAAATACCGCAAATGTTTTTCATAATGATGATGTGAAATAAATTCGACCAGCGCATTTTGAAGTAAGGGACTGACTGTTAAAGTGCTCATGAGCTGTAAGTGCTGAATGGCATCGGAAAATGGGCCGGCATACACCCAACCGACGCGTGCACCCATCCCCAGCGTTTTCGAAAATGAGGCGCAGTGCAAAACCATCTGATGCCGATCAAAATATTTAACGGGTAGCGGTTTGGATGAACCATAATTTAATTCCTGATAAACATCATCTTCGATTAAATACACCTGATATTCATACAAGAGTTCCGCAATTCTTTGTTTGATTTCAGAACTGACGGTAAAGCCAATCGGATTATGGGCATTCAGCATCAGCCAGCACACCTTGATCGGATACTGTTTTAAAGCCTGTTCAAATGATTCCAGATCAAAGCCAAACTGTGGATGTTCCGGAATCGAAATCACCTGTAATCCCAGACGCTCGGCTGCCTGCCAGGCACCATAAAATATGGTTTGCTGTAGCAGAATAAAATCACCGGGTTGGGTTAAGGCCTGTAAAGACAGATTCAATGCTTCTAGTGCACCGGATGTAATGACAATGTCATCTTGATTGCAGGTAACTCCTTGTAATTGATAACGGTTAGCAATCAGTTGCCGCAAGTTCTGATTGCCGGGCGGCATATGGTTCTGATTGTTATAACTGCTTTTTCTTTTGGCCTGCTGCGCCAGAATCTGCATAAATTTAGCGTTATATAACAGCTCTGCATTGGGAAAGGCAGAACCAAAAGGCACAATCTCTGCTGACTGAGTCGATTTTAAATAATTAAATACCACCGAATTGATTTGAATTTTAGGATTTAAACCAATCTGGACGGACTGTTTGTTATTGAGCAGCGCTTGAGTGTGTTCTGCAACGTAATAGCCTGATTTGTCTTTGGCATAGACCAGCCCTTGTGCTTCAAGTTCCTGATAAGCATTGAGTACCGTCATCAGGCTATAACCAGATAATTGGGTCTGTTCGCGAAGTGAAGGTAATTTTTCATGTGCCTTCCATACGCCATTTTCAATCATCTGACGAATATTTTGTGCCAGTTTTTCAGACTTATACATATACTTTCTTGAACTAAAACTGTTCTAATTATTTTGATTTATAGCATATTTTAGGATGCTTAATATAACAAAAGGGAGGAATAGGATTATTGACATTCTATTTTTAAGCTTGAGTCTTGATGCAAGACAATTAAAGTGAAAATCAGGTCTCAAATTTTCTGTGGAAATTTTATCTCTACATAAATCATATTCCCATTTTTATACGCCTCAGTCACTTGGCTTAATTTGTCACAATTCGATACTTACAAAGTTAGATTTCCTTGCTAAATTCAATCCACATGATGATAAAAAGTAAGTTACGGTTTCAGACCGAGCCATCATGTAACTATAAAAACGATACGCAAATACGGACCAATAACAAGCACAAAGGAGTGGAAAATGCTCGGAAATATGATGTTTCAGCCTTTACTGATCAGCAGCATGATTGAACATGCAGGACGCTATCATGCCGATACCGAGGTAATTTCCAAAAATACCGATACCACTATTACAGTGACCAATTGGGGAGAAATTCACCAAAACTCGAAACGTTTTGCCAATGCATTACAACAACTCGGCCTGGCGCAGGGAGATCGAGTCGCGACTATTGCCTGGAATAATCATCGCCATTTAGAGTCCTGGTATGCCATTTCTGGCAGCGGCCTGGTCTGTCATACGATTAACCCGCGCTTATTTCCGGAACAGCTCATTTTTATTATCAATGATGCTGCGGATCGCGTGGTGCTGTTTGATAAAACATTTGTCCCTTTAATTAAAGCCGTGAAAGCGCTGTTGACCTCGGTCGAGCATTTTATCTGTCTGGATGCGGCTGATCCGGCAGTTAGAGAAGCGATTCCAGAAGTTCAGTTTTATGATGATCTGATTGCCGGCCAAAATGCAGATTTTGAGTGGCCAATAATTGATGAAAACTCAGCAAGCTCTCTGTGTTATACCTCGGGAACCACGGGCAATCCCAAAGGTGTGCTGTTTAGCCATCGCTCTACGGTATTACATAGCTATGCCATCATTTTACCTGACTCCTTAAATGTCTCAGCTGCCGATATTATGTTGCCTGTGGTGCCTATGTTCCATGTAAATGCGTGGGGCACGCCGTATGCGGCTGCAATGGTCGGATGCACCTTGGTTCTTCCTGGACCGGGTCTGGATGGCGCCAGTCTGGTCAACCTGATTGATACTTATCAGGTTTCGGTAGCACTTGGCGTACCGACCATCTGGCAAGGTTTGATTGCCGCCGCAAACCAGTCAGGCTCCAAACTGGAAAGCCTAAAACGTAATGTAGTGGGCGGATCGGCATGCCCACCTGCCATGCTAAGAGCGTTCAAAGAACAGTTTAATTGTGAAACGATCCATGCCTGGGGCATGACGGAAATCAGTCCATTAGGTACAGCGAATCAACTTAAGACCAAACATTTGCATTTGTCTGATGAAGAAAAATTACAGATTCGTCTTTCCCAAGGCCGTCCGCCATTCGGGGTTGACCTACGTTTGACTGATGCAGAAAAAGGGACGCATGAAATTGAACGTGATGGACAGACCACAGGAAATTTACAGGTCAAAGGGCATTGGGTCATCAGCCATTATTTCGGCAAGGAAGAGTCAGCTTTGACTGCAGATGGCTGGTTTGATACTGGCGATATTGCTACGCTGGATCAGGATGGTTTTATGAAACTCAGTGATCGTTCTAAAGATCTAATCAAGTCTGGCGGAGAATGGATTTCATCGGTGGAGCTGGAAAATATTGCCATGGGACATCCGGAAATTGCGATGGCTGCCGTAATTGCCGCCCAGCATCCTAAATGGGATGAGCGCCCGGTATTGATTGCCATTAAAAAACCGGATAGCCAGCTAAGTGAAACTGATCTGCTGGAATATTATGCGGACAAGGTAGCCAAATGGCAGATTCCAGACCGAGTCGTATTTGTTGATACGATCCCACTCAGTGGTACTGGTAAAATGCTGAAAAAGGATCTGCGTGAATTATATGGGACTATTCTTTTGGAGCAGGCAGCAGGTTAAAGCGTCATTTAATCTGAAAATCCCTACATGAAGTCAAAAAACTGATCTCGAATAGAGGTCAGTTTTTTTATGTACAGGCTAAGCAGCGTTGTCTGTTTAAAAATGCTTTTTCTCAATCCATATAGTCTTGATCGCTACTTTTAGATGATATTGTCCGACAAAAAGTCATATTATATGGCTTAGGCACATAATTTGACCTGTATTGACATGGTCTGAATGTGAAAATTCTTTATCCTGAGCAATATAATAATTAGACAGTTGTACATTAATGAAGCTGTCTGCGGATAAGGGGATAAAAATGACAAGCATGCCAACCTATCAGCCGCATTGGATCCGGCAAGATTTCATTGATTTTATTGGTGAAAAAATCCATCCAACCTGGGCAATCAAAAAAGTTAAGGCTGCCGTTATGGGCATTCAAGCCATCAGCCCTGACTTTTTCAAGATTCACTTACGTCCAAATCATAATTTTAAAGCCAAGTCATTTCAGGCCGGCCAAAATATTGCAGTGACCATCAGACTTGATGGCGTACGTCATCAGCGACATTATTCTGTGGTGAGGGTATTGAAAAATGGTGATCTGATCATTGCGGTTAAACAGCAGGGCAAAGTTTCACGTGCCTTAAGCCTGATGCAAATTGGTGCCGTGATCGAAATATCACAGCCGCAAGGCGAGTTCACATTGCAAAAATCCATGCAGCCGATTTTATTCCTGGCTTCAGGCAGTGGGATTACGGCCATTTATTCCTTGCTGCAAAAAGCAGTGATCCAGTCTCTGGAACAGATCGACCTGATCTATTTCACTCGAGATGATGCCTTTCATGCTGAACTGAAAACCTTGGTTCTCATGCATCCAAACTTGAAATATCACCATTTCAATACTGTGGAACACCAGCAGCATCTGACGCAGAGCTTATTGCAAAAGCTGGTGCCAGACTTTGCAGAACGAAAAATTTATGCTTGTGGCTCCGCCGGGATGATGAAAGCTGCACTGAAAATCGTTGATAAACTGGAATTGAAATCCAATTTTCATTCGGAATATTTCCAGATTGTGGTCGATGAAAAAATTAAAGCACAGCCGGTACAGTTTTTAAGATCGCAGCGAGAGTTTCAAGCGCAGTCCAATTTACTGGAAAGTGCTGAAAAATCTGGTTTGCGACCAGCGCATGGCTGCCGGATGGGCATCTGCAACACCTGTTCCTGTACCAAGGTCAGTGGTTCGGTACGGAATGTCCTGACCGGTGAAATTGATCATGGCAATAATACCCAGATCAAACTGTGCATTTCTCAGGCAGTGAGTCCTGTGGTGATTAATTTATAAACCATTGATAAGCCATTAATTAAACTATAAGAAGGTGCTCCCATGAATATGCAAATTGATTTTAAAAGACATAGCAAAAGCCAATTTCTTAGCCCTGAACAGATTGAGGAATTCGGTGCCAAGGTCGATGCAATCCGCCGCGAGGTCATGGATGATCTGGGGGAAAAAGACGCCGAATATATTTATAAAATTCGAAACTTTGTCCGCTATAGCGAAATTGCCTCACGTGGCATGCTGATGTTTGCCGGCTGGTTGCCACCGGTATGGCTGGCAGGGACAGGTCTGCTCGGTCTTTCCAAAATCGTGGAAAATATGGAACTCGGCCACAATGTCATGCATGGCCAGTTCGACTGGATGAATGATCCGAGTCTGAACGGTGCGACCTATGATTGGGATACGATTTCAACCGGCGATGACTGGAAATACACGCACAACTATATTCACCATACTTATACCAATATTGTCGGAATGGATCATGATGTCGGTTATGGGCTGATTCGAGTTAGTGAATCACAAAAATGGGAACCACGTTTTCTGTTCAATATTCCATTGGGCATTCAGTTAATGGTGTTTTTCGAATGGTATGTTGGCCTGCAACGTTTGCATCTGGAAGATGTGATTGCCTATAAAACCAAAACCTGGAAAGAAGTCTGGGAAGAAGCAGCACCTTTGCGCCAGAAGATGCGTCGTCAGGTGTTAAAAGATTATGTGTTTTTCCCGATTATTGCAGGGCCAAATGCCATTCCGGTATTTACCGGAAATGCGGTGGCTAATGTGATTCGCAGTCTATGGGCTTCTGCCGTCATTTTTAACGGTCATTTCACTGAAGATGCTGAAACCTTTGAGATGGACAATACCGACAATGAAACCCGTGCCGAGTGGTATTTACGCCAGATTCGTGGTTCGAGCAATTTTAGTGGAACAACTTGGCTACATATCTTGAGTGGTAATTTGAGTCATCAGATTGAGCATCATCTATTCCCGGACATGCCCGCCAATCGCTATGCGCAGGTTGCGCCAAAAATCAAAGCGCTCTGTGCAGAATATGGTATTCACTATAACGAAGCCAGCTTCATGAAACAGTTTTCTACAGTGTGGGTAGGTCTGGCTAAATGTTCTCTACCGAATCACTGGACTGAGCAGGTGGTTGAAAAAACCCATGCTGCCAAATCTGTATTCAACTACTTTAAAGCGAAACTATTGTCATAATTTTTAAGCTTTACTTATTCACCATTTTGGTACTCCTCAATAGATTTGGATGGTCTATTGAGGAATTTTTTTTAAGTTTTATCAGATTTAATATCATTAGAATAATCCTGTTTATGAATAAAATATGGATACAGATTTCAAAAAATGACGAAAGCAAAACAGATCCAGTACTGCTGAAACGCTTTGCCTACAACAACCTGCTTCAGCCCTAAGGGCTTCTCTCTATAATGGCCGCGTCGTTACACTTAAGGTCTCAGCTTTGAAACATCTTAAATATTTTTCAGCAATTCCATTATTAGTACTTTTAACTGCTTGTAACACCACTGAAGCACCCGCACCAGATTATCAGGGCAACTGGAAAAACACCGTGGAAAATCCAAAACTTGAAAATATTCTGGTTATTTCAAAAAATGGTGAAAATTATCTGATTACCAATACGATCAAAGATAAGGAAACCGGTAAAACCGAGAAAAAGAATCCAATGCCCGCTGCAGTGAACGAAAATGGCATGCTTCAGTTGAACGCAGGTGCAGGTATGGTCGATTTTGCAATCGATGAGAAAACCGGAAATCTGGTTGGTTCAGGCTCAATCTATAAAAAAGCCAAATAGTCAGCAAGATTTTTAAGCCACAAATAGTATTCAAGATGTCATGAACAAGGATGCTTCATGGCATCTTTTTTAGTGGATGTTGTTATTGAATGAACTTAATAATTCAGCAAAATTTTCGACATAATAATTTGCTTTGGCTTTGATCAAATCTATTTCATGAGCGGAGTGCTGGTCATAAATTCCCACTACCTCGATGCCCGCATGATTTGCTGCTTCTACACCGACTAGAGAGTCTTCAATAATTAGACATTCCTCAGGTCGAAGGTTAAAGGCTTGCAAAACATTCAGATAAACTTCGGGATGAGGTTTAATGTTCTGGACATTTTCACGGGTGAGAATCAAGGAAAAGTCCTCATCAAAGCTGATTTTAGAGTTAATATTTCGATTGTTATCCTGATAGCGCTGTACATTGAATAAACTGGTGGTGGTGGTCAAAGCCAGTGATATCTGTTGGTGTTTTAAAGCCTGAATCAGGAGGTCTGCCTGAGGTTTTAACTCGACGATATAATCAAGAAAATGTCGGGAAATACTATAACGACGATTTTTTACTTCTTTTTTAGCAGGTTCAAAACCGTATTGTTCTTTTAAAAATCCACAATATTCCAGATAAGGATCTGACATATGTCTCAAGGCGGTAAGTTGAAGATCGCGCTGTTGCTGAATCTGAATCTCATGTAAATCGACTTTTCTGTTGGAGAGCTCATCAATCAGGGCTGCATCTACCTGATTCCAGATGCCTACAGAATCAATCAACGTACCATCTAGATCAAAACAGACCAGCTTTTTATCCTGAAACATATAAGATTTCTCTGTATTTTTACCATTTATTCGGTGGGGCTGAGTATATCGCATACGATTTAAATGTTTAACTGACCTGAGCAAACTGGTTGTAAATTTTGCACTGGAATACTTTTTAATGAATTTATTCATCTGGTAAAAGTATTTTTTATGGAAAATTACAGCGAGTTTAATCCTGAAAATAGTGGCAAAGTGTTATATTTTAATCTGACCATAAATGAACTTATGCGGATGAAAGACCTGTCCGAATGATGAGAAAGTTAAAGGAAATGTATTTCTGTGTTTGAACTTGACTGTAAATTGCTCAGTATTTTTTATTATGTCTATAAATTTAAAAACGTATCTCAGGCAGCCGATCATTTAGATATGAGCCAGCCAGCGGTGAGCAATCTGCTGAATAAAATTCGCCAGCATTATGGTGATCCTTTATTTTTACGTATTGGCAATGAGATGCTACCTACGGATCTGTCCAAACAGCTCTTTCCCTTGGTCAGCGAAGCACTGAGCAAAGTTGAAGCAATCAATAATTTCACTATCAATTTTGATCAGGTCACTTCACAGCAGCGCTTTACACTGGCGATGACCGATGTATCACATCTGGTGTTATTGCCAAAAATTTCCCAGTATCTGAAGCAGCATGCATCCCATATCCGTCTGAATGTGCGTCCGATTACCTCGGAAACCAGTTATCAAATGGCCAATGGTGAGATTGATCTGGCTTTGGGCTTCTTGCCAAATCTGGAGAATGGCTTTTATCAGCAGAAACTGTTTGAACAGTATTATGTGGTGATTGCAGCCAAAGACCATCCGCGGCTCACGGATGACAGCATCACGACCGAAGAGTATTTACATGAAACCCATATCGATATTGATGCCGGGATGGGGCATTACCATATTGAAAATGAATTGCTGAATCTGGAACTTAAGCGTGACATTCTAATGCGTCTGCCAAGTTATCTGGGAGTCGGACTGGTAGTGCAGGAAACCGATGCGATTGCGACCGTGCCTTATTATTTGAGTGAAGTCCTGTTATCACGTGGCAATCTCAAGATCTTTAATGCGCCAATTGCATTTCCGACCTATTCCGTAAAGCAGTATTGGCATATGTCCTGTCATCATAAAACCAGCCATCAATGGTTACGCAATATGCTGCATGAGATTTTAAGTAAATAACTCTACAACTTAAATAGTTTGATTGAGTTCTCATCTCTAGATTTTAAACTCCCGGTTCAAGCCGGGATTTTTTTATTTTGGTACATCTTGATGCCTTTTTCAGAGCCTTGCACCTGAAGTGATCAGTTCCATCTCAAAAAAAAGTATTACGAATATAAAAAATAGTATTACCAGTTTGGCACGTCCTTTGCATCTATCTACTCAATCATAAAGTGATCTAGGGTTCCGATACATGAAGATTCATGTAGGTCTGCGACCGAGAGTTCACGGCTTAAGTTTCAAGCTCAAGCTACACGGAGGGATAAAAGCCCGGGAGGTAAACCGTACAAGATTGGGATGGATGCATATGAGCACAACTACTTATCACGAAGATCAAGTCCTCTGGACTGAACGTTTACCGGGTGGACACCACTGGTCAGCACGCATCCAGCGTGGCGCAGTTTTACAACTTAAATCTTTAGGCGCAAATGCCAATGTTTCACTGTTTTGTGTGAATAGCGAAGATAAGCTTGAAGCCTATAACATGCCAGACAGCTTAAAAGGTCAACACAGCGCATTTTTAAGTACAGGGCACATTTTGGCGTCTGATTTAGGTCGTGCGATGATCTCGATTGTCAAAGATGACCATGGTTGGAATGATGCCTTTTGTGCGCCAAGTACCGCACCGCAAATTGGAGCACAGTTTGGCACGAAGACCTTCCAGGATGCCCGCAACGACATGTACCGCAATGCTAAAGACAGCCTACTTTTAGAGATGACCAAATTTGGTTTATCTGCGACGGATCTGAGTAATACCTTAAATCTATTCTCAAAAGTTCAACCGGATGACAATAGCAATTTAACTTATGTGAAGTCTGACAATACCGACCAAGTAATTGAACTACGTTTTGAAATGGATTGTTTGGTGTTTTTATCGAGTGCGCCACACGCTTTAGATAATTCGACGGAATATGCACCTGCCGATATTCAACTGTCACTGTTTAAAGCTCTTCCGCTACAACAGACCGATGTCTGCCGTGACTCATGCCCGCAAAATCAGCGCGCGTTCCAAAATAATCATCGTTATTACGCATTAAGCGCTTAATTGGGGGAATACAACATGACAGCTTTAGTTAATTTAGAAAAATCAGTACTTAGCGAAGTATGTCCTGCCGGTGAAGCATGGATGTGCGAAGTCAAAAAAGGGCAGTATTTCCGTATTGTTGATCTTGAAGGCAACCAAGCGGTGGATACTTTGTTTATTTCCGCACATAACCCTGAAGAGCGTTATAGCGCAACCGATACTTTGGCGATGAACCGTCAAATTTATCTAGAAAAAGGTACGACTTTATATACAAACTTTGGCAATAAAATCGCCACTATAAACGATGACAATTGCGGTCGCCACGATACTTTAGGCGGTGCATGTTCATGTGAAAGTAACACGGTTCGTTATGCGCATGATAAATATCCAATGCACAGTTGCCGTAACAATTTCATGATTGCATTGTCACAACATCCGATTGCGAAAAAGCATGGTCTGAATGTGCGCCATATCGGTCCAAATATTAATTTTTTTATGAATGTACCTGTGACTTCAGAGGGTCACCTGAAATTTGATGATGGTATTTCTGCACCAGGTAAATATGTCGAAGTGAAAGCCGAGATGGATTTGATCGTACTCATCTCCAACTGCCCACAACTGAATAACCCATGTAATGCCTATAACCCAACTAAAATTCAACTGATTGTCCGTGAAGGCGAGGAATAAGCCATGTTTAATAAAGTTCTCATCGCCAACCGTGGTGCAATTGCGTGTCGTGTAATCCGTACCCTAAAAAAATTAGGCATTCAATCAGTAGCTGTCTATTCAGAAGCCGATCGTGATTCATTGCATGTAACTTTAGCGGATGAAGCCGTCTTTATCGGTGATGCACCTGCAAGTCAAAGCTATTTAAACGTCGATAAAATCTTAGAAGTGGCAAAACAAACCGGTGCGCAAGCGATTCATCCGGGTTATGGTTTCCTGTCTGAAAATGCCGAATTCTGTAATCTCTGTGAAGCACAAGGCATTGTGTTCTTGGGCCCAAATGCCGAGCAAATGAAAGCATTTGGTCTGAAACACACTGCACGTGAATTGGCGATTCAAGCCAATGTACCGTTATTGCCAGGTAGCCAATTATTGGCTGATGAAGCTGAAGCCCTGCTTGAGGCTGAGCGTATTGGCTATCCTGTGATGCTGAAAAGTACCGCAGGTGGTGGTGGTATTGGCATGCGTTTGGTGTGGAATGCGGAGGAGCTGAAAGAAGCTTATGCAACCGTGTCTTATTTAGCGCAAGCCAACTTTAAAGATGCAGGCCTTTACTTAGAAAAATTCGTACAAAATGCTCGTCATATCGAAGTGCAAATCTTTGGTGATGGCAACGGTTTAGTTCTAGCACTGGGCGAGCGTGATTGTTCGGTGCAACGTCGTAACCAAAAAGTCATTGAGGAAACGCCTGCACCACATTTAAACGATACGCAACGTGCCTATATTCAAAATGTCGCGATTCAATTGATGCAATCGGTGAATTACCGTTCGGCAGGTACCGTTGAATTTGTGATGGATACCGACACCCAAGAATTCTATTTCTTGGAAGTGAATACCCGTCTACAAGTAGAGCATGGTGTAACCGAGCAAGTCTTTGGTGTCGATCTAGTGGAATGGATGGTGACTTTAGGCAGTAGCGATTGGGTTGCACCTACATCAACACTTGAGTCTCAAGGTCATTCGATTCAAGTGCGTCTTTATGCTGAAGATCCAATCAAAAACTTTCAACCAAGTGCTGGACTTTTGACTCACGTTGAATTTGATGCCAATGCCCGTAATGAAACTTGGGTAGAAACCGGCTCCAATGTCTCGTCGTTCTATGACCCGATGATTGCCAAAATTATCGTCACAAGCGATTCTCGTGATTCTGCCATTCAAGCCATGACGGATACTTTGGCTAAAACTTCGGTTGCCGGCATTGAAACCAATCTTGAATATCTGCAAAACATTATTGAGGGTGAGGTCTTTAAAGCAGGCACGCAAACCACACGCTTCTTAAATACCTTTGAGTGGAAAACCCAAAAGATTGAAGTCCTTCAAGCAGGCATTCAAACCGCCGTGCAAGATGTTACAGGACGTTTAGGTTATTGGGATGTTGGTGTGCCACCATCCGGTGCGATTGATCCGCTGTCTTTAAATGTCGCAAACCAATTGTTAGGCAATGTACCGAATACCGCAGGTTTGGAATGTACGCTACAAGGGCCAAGCCTAAAATTTCATTGTGATAGTCAAATTGTATTGGCAGGTGGTGATATGCCATCGACGTTGGATGGTATGTCTGTCCCGATGTGGCAAACTGTCAATGTACGCAAAGGTCAGGTGTTAAAATGTGGCAAGATCGCCACAGGTTGCCGTACTTATATCGGCATTAAAGGTGGTCTGAATGTGCCTGAATATTTAGGCTCACAAGCGACTTTTACCTTAGGTCAGTTTGGTGGTCATGCAGGGCGTAATTTATTGATTGGCGATATGCTTCCAATCACGGCATTTACATCCGATGAAGTGAAAGCATTAAATGAAGATCAAATCCCAACATTCTCAAATACTTGGGAAATTGCGGTGATGTATGGTCCACATGGCGCGCCTGATTTCTTTACTAAAAACGACATTGATACTTTCTTTGCGAATGAGTTTGAAATTCACTTTAACTCAAGCCGTACTGGTATCCGTTTAATTGGACCTAAACCTGAATGGGCACGTCAGGACGGTGGTGAAGCGGGTCTGCATCCATCGAATATCCATGACAATGCCTATGCCATTGGGGCGATCGATTTCACTGGTGATATGCCAATTATTCTTGGGCCTGATGGTCCAAGCCTAGGTGGTTTCGTGTGCCCTGCGGTGGTGATCAATTCTGAATTATGGAAATTGGGTCAGCTCAAAGCCGGTGATAAAGTTAAATTTGTGCCTGTGAGCTACCATCAAGCCAAATTGCTGAATGAAAAATATCATGCGCAATTAACTGCTCAAGATACACAAGCAGTCACCTTTGATGAATCGTTCTATCCTGAAATTAGTACGTTAAAATCTGCCATTTTAGATACTTTAAAAGGTCAAAATGGTACGCCTGATGTGGTGTATCGTCCTGCCGGTAGCAACTATATGTTGGTGGAATATGGCGAGTTGGTTTTAGATTTAAACCTGCGTTTCCGTATTCATGCGCTGATGCAATGGGTGAAAGATCAAAACATACAAGGCATTGTTGACCTGACACCGGGTATTCGTTCACTGCAAATCCATTTTGATTCGATCCAACTCGATCAGATTGATTTATTGCGTATGCTTCAAGTGGCTGAAGAACAACTGCCTGATGTGACGGAAATGCAAGTGCCATCGCGTACTGTGTATTTGCCACTGGCTTGGGAAGATTCACAAACGCAACTGGCGACTGAGCGTTATATGCAAACCGTGCGCCCTGATGCGCCGTGGTGTCCGGACAATATCGAATTTATCCGTCGTATTAATGGCTTAAAAGACAAACAAGCCGTGAAAGATGTGGTCTATAACGCCAGTTATTTGGTCATGGGCTTGGGTGATGTGTACTTGGGTGCACCTGTGGCAACGCCACTTGATCCGCGTCAGCGTTTGGTCACCACAAAATATAACCCTGCACGTACGTGGACACCTGAAAATGCTGTCGGTATCGGCGGTGCATATATGTGCGTTTATGGCATGGAAGGTCCGGGTGGCTATCAGTTTGTCGGTCGCACTTCGCAAATGTGGTCACGCTACCGTAAAAACCCCGACTTTGAACAAGGTATGCCGTGGTTATTGCGCTTCTTTGACCAAATTAAGTTTTATGAAGTGTCTGAGTCCGAGTTGATGCACATGCGTGAAGACTTTAAAGCAGGTCGTTTAAAACTGCGGATTGAAGAAGGTGTATTGAATCTAAAAGAATACAATGACTTCTTAATCGAAAATCAAGAATCTATTTGTGCCTTTAAAGCGGTGCAACAAGCTAACTTTGATGCAGAGCGCCGTCGTTGGCATGAAGCAGGACTTGCAGAATATGTCTCTGAAAGCCTAGATACGGTGGATGATGGTGAAGGCGTTGAAGTGCCTGAAGGTGGTTGTGCAGTGGAATCGCACATGCCGGGTTCAATCTGGAAAATCGAATGTCAGTCGGGTGATATTGTGGAGGAAGGTGCGACCTTAGCTGTGATTGAAGCGATGAAGATTGAGATTCCGATTATTGCGCCTGAGCGTATGAAGGTTGAAGCAATTACCATTGAAAAAGGGCAAACGGTGAAAACGGGGCAGGTGTTGTTTACGTTGGCGCCGGTGGCTTGATAATTGAGGAATAAAAAGACCGTCCGAAAGGGCGGTTTTTTGTTTATATTGAAGTGACTTATCTTTAAGCAATGGAAATAAAGTTTAACAATGGAAATTTTTTCAACAAAATATTTTGATGAGAAATCAGGTGTTCAGAAATTATCAAAGAACTGCTTGTACACAGAAGTTAAAAATGCAAAAAAGATTTCTATCGTTTCTGCGTATTACTCTAATATTTTTTTAGAAGATCTATTTGATAATGTTAATAAATCAAAAAGGAAATATTGCCAAATTAACTTAATTTTTAATAGTTTTAGTGGACAGAAGTTAAATGAGCAAATTGTAGATCTGAAAAATTTGCTAGAAAAATTAAATAATAATGGTTATTCAAAAATAAAAATTTATCTCAATCGTAACTCACCAATATTTCATGCAAAGTTATATTTTGTTGAAAATTTACAAAGTAGTACGTGGTTTGCAGGATCAGCTAATGCTTCTATAGCTGGATTTTCTACCAATGAAGAGTTTTTGATAAAGTCTAAGATCAAAATTAAAAGTATAAAAAAGTATATTGAAGATGTGATCAATGACTCGATCGCAATTGATCAAATAATTTTAGATGAGGTTAAAGAGTCAAGCCTTGTTGGTTTTTTTCGTAATGGTTCGATTTACTTTAAAGCGAGGAATCAATTATCTTTTACATTTTCTGAATTAAACTTACCTAGTCATATTGAAGAAAAATTAGCCAATACGGATAAGCCTAGAAATACTAATTCTGGTAAAGCATGGGGTGCTTATAATTTAAGACTAAGCCTAAACTTAAGTAATGAAGATGAAGAAAAAAACATTGTAAATTTGAAACCTTTTACTATTGAAACTTGTTACGGCTATTGGATTCCGAATTGCTATATTCAGTATATCGAGAATGAAATAGATAGTAGGTCAAATAGATCTGAAGATGAATTTAAAGAAATTCTTAAAATTATGGAGCATCGTGGAGAAGACTCAATAATTCTAGATTATAAAAATTATATTCACGATATTGTCGAAATTTTGGAAAAAAACAAAATAGAATTTCCTATTGATGAATCATATTTAACTGAAAGGTACAAAAAATTCATTAATAGAATAAAGAAAATTCTTTCAGATGAGAAAAAATTAAAAAAACTATGTAGACCATACATCATTACAGGAATGCCTGAAATTTGGCTAGATGATGCCTGTTTCGTAGCATTTAAGGAGAGTTTTTTTGATTATGTTGAAAGTTATTTAAATAATAAGAAAATTCCGAAAATAATTCGAATTTTACAAGAAGAATTTGCTTTAGATCTCAATGATACCTGTGATTTAGAAACAAGCTTTGAAGATTATTTTTTATCTGGAAACTTTTGGAGTGATGATGTGTGGGAAACGAATTAAAAAATAATTTATTATTAGCCAATTATGAAAAAATGTTCTATCAGTTTTATATAAGGCATAAAAAGGTCACAACATAATGTGTGACCTTTAATTTTTCAAATACTTACTCTTCTTAAATAAATTTTTTAAGCTTCCGCATTAATTGCCTGCGCTTCAGCAGTTAGCACTTTATGATCCTTACGGGAAATGAGCCAACCAAAAATCCAATTAAACACCACCATAATAATATTACAGTATAGGACAACCGCATAACCCCAACATTTTACCATTACTGAATTCTGATCAAAACTACCGTATGAGCTTTAATGAACCGGATCAAGTTGAACAACTACAAGGGAAAAAGCTGACTGAATAACTCACAGCCACACTTTGATGCACCCTCGAACCCCAATGGTGCAAAATGGTCTATTTTTTAGGCATCCTTAAAAAATAAATCATTCTTGTTTTTCCTTTTTTACGTATGTAATTAATTTCCCAAGTATTCTTCTTAAATCTATTCTACTTTTATATTGTGGCACACTTTATGCTTTTATCTATATACAACTATAAATAGAGGAGAAAAAAACACTTGATCACTCATAATCACCAACATCGGTTAACCATTCATGTATAAAAAGAATAGCAAGCACATGAGCAATCAAAATGGAATAAACCGGTGAAATACAAAACTTACTTTTGCTTTAGAACAAGCCCCATCTCACTGTTATGGGGCTTTTTTTCGCCTTTTTTATCCAATTTTATTTATCACCTTCCAAAAAGCACAAACTGGCACGCTTTCTGCATTTTCCTAAGTAATACGAAATTCTAGTTTTGTAATATCCACAGGAGATGCACATGAACAATCCGACATCAAATAAAAAAATGCATCCATGGCTTCACTTTCTGGTTGAGCTTCTTAGCGTACGCGCAGGCTTTCACATTAAACAGTCTTCCCAATATCAACCCAAGGATCAACATCGTGCCTAAACAAAAATTGGCACGGATCAGTATTACCGTGCCAGAAACCACGCTGCATGCGATGGATCAAAAAATTGTCGAGCAGCACTATGAAAGCCGCTCGCAGGCCATTGTCGACATGATTAACCGCCACCTGATTGATGATCTGGTGATTCGCGATGAAGTCATGGTCGGTACACTTACCTTGCTCTATGACGTCAGTTTGAAGCCGCTGCGCAGTCAGCTGGTCGATCTGCAGCAGCAATATCTGGCGCAAGTGATCAACTCACTTCATATCCAGCTAGATGATGAAAAAATTCTGCAAGTCATGCTGATGCAGGGCGCGAGCAGTGATTTGAAAGAAATTAGCGAACAATTTATAGCATTGAAAGGCGTGATTAAAGGGCATCTCGAACTGATGGATGCCGTCATGCCGCCTATTCCACAAAATACTGAACACACTTAAGGAGAACAGCTGTGCACAACTTATGGACTGTACAGGACTGGCAACACGCCTACCAGAATAACAATATCCAGCTTAGTGACCTGATTGAGTATGTTGCCGGGTTGAATAATGATGATCATGCCTGGATTTCAATTGCGACGGCAGCCCAATTACAGGCACAAATTGATGCATTGACTGGTGCAGATAGTGCAAGCTTGCCACTTTATGGGGTGCCATTTGCGGTCAAGGATAATATTGATGTTGCAGGGTTCTATACCACAGCAGCATGTAAAGAGGCAGCCTATCTGGCGACTTCCGATGCAACAGCAGTAGCCAAATTAAAAGCTGCCGGCGCGATTGTCGTTGGTAAAACCAATCTAGATCAGTTTGCGACAGGTCTGGTCGGTGTTCGCTCCCCATACGGCGCAGTGAAGAACAGCTTTAATCCTGAATATATCAGTGGCGGTTCGAGCTCAGGTTCCAGCGTGGTGGTAGCCAATGGATTAGTACCATTTTCACTGGGTACAGATACTGCAGGTTCAGGACGTGTACCAGCAGGGCACAATAATATTGTCGGACTCAAACCGACCAAAGGCTGGTTTTCAACTACAGGCCTGATTCCGGCTTGCCGCACCATCGATGTGATTTCGATTTTTGCATTAACGGTGGATGATGCCTGGCAGGTGGCGCAAGTCATGCAGGGCTATGATGCCAGTGATGATTATTCCCGAGTACATCCTCAAAATGTACCGAGCCAATTTTCAAAAGGCAAAATTGCCATTCCGGATACACTGGAATTTTATGGCGATGCTGAAACTGAAAAAGCGTTTAACCTGGCGATCGCACGTGTACAAAGCTTGGGTTATACGGTTGAGCCGATTGATTTTGTTCCATTTCAACAGCTGGCGACTGCACTTTACAACCGCTCTTGGGTGGCTGAACGTACCAGTGCCGTGGAAAGAATGGTGCAACGTGAGCAGACCCATCCGGTAATTGGCCAGATTATAGCGCAGGCAGACCGGTTCAGTGCGGTCGATGCCATGCAGGATGAATATGAACGCGCCCGCCTGAGCCGTGTTATTCAAAATACACTGGCAGATTATGATGCCTTGATGGTGCCTACTGCACCCACCATTTATCGCATTGCAGAAGTAGAAGCGGATCCTCTGGTCAAAAACAGCCATATGGGCGCTTATACCAATTTTGTCAATTTTGCCGATCTGTCGGCTTTGGCGCTACCAAATAGCATTCGTGCTGATGGTTTGCCAACGGGCGTGACCTTTATTGCGTCAGCCTGGATGGATGAAGCACTGGCCAAATTCGGGCAAAAATGGCAGCAAGCAAGCCAGTTAAAGCTAGGTACCTCTGAACTTACTTATGAAAAAACAACTGAAATCTCATCGGGGCACAGCATCAAACTGGCTGTCGTCGGAGCACATCTGACCGGTATGCCACTGAATTTTCAGCTGACCACACGCAGTGGCACCCTGATCAAGCAGACCCGGACTGCTTCGCATTACAAACTCTATGCTTTAAAAAATACCACACCGCCAAAACCTGGCCTGCAATACAACGCGAAAGGTTTTTCAATTGAAGTAGAGGTCTGGGACATTCCGCGTGCACTGTTCGGAGACATTGTTGCAGAAGTTCCGGCACCTTTGGGGATCGGCAATGTCCAGCTGATTGATGGCACTTGGGTCAAAGGCTTTATCTGTGAAGGCTATGTACTTGAAGATGCAACAGATATCAGTCATTTCGGTGGCTGGCGTGAATTTATGAAATCTAAACAACTTTCAAATACCAAATTTAAATGTGAATGCATAGGGGAAGTCGCAAAATGATCAAAAAAGCACTGATGTCCGTTTCCGTACTGTCTGCAATCCTTTTTAGTGGCTGTGACAATACCGCTAAAGTACCTGAACCAAATGCCAAGGCAGCAGGGAGTGTGAATACTCAGCCCATCCGGATTGGTTATAGTGACTGGCCGGGATTTGTGGCCTGGCAAGTGGCGATTGAAAAAGGCTGGCTAAAAGAAGCAGGGGTAAATGCCAATTTCGAATGGTTTGACTATTCGGCTTCACTCTCTGCTTTTGCCGCCAACCAGCTAGATGCCGTCATGGTCACTAATGGTGATAATCTGGTCACTGGCTCTGGCGGGACCAAGGGTGTGATGATCATGGCGACTGATTATTCGGCCGGAAATGACGTGATTATCGCCAAGAATGGCATTAACTCAATTGAGGATCTGCGCGGTAAAACGGTTGCGACTGAAAAAGGCCTCGTCGATCACTTGTTACTGTCCACTGCACTGGATGATGCCAAGGTTAAACTGAATGAGGTCAAACTGGTCAATACCATGACCAATGAATTGCCACAGGTTTTTGCCACTCCCGATATTGATGCGATTGCAGTATGGCAGCCGGTGGCAAATCAGGCTTTATCTGCGGTGGCCGGTTCCAAGATTATTTTCACCTCTAAAGACAAGCCTGGATTAATCTACGATACCTTGACCGTGAATCCAGCCCATCTGGAAGCCAATAAAGAGCAATGGAAAAAGGTGATTCAGGTTTGGGATAAAACTGTCAAATACATCAATGACCCGGCGACTCGTGAAGATGCTGCACAGATCATGTCCAAACGGGTTGGTGTCGATGCGAAAACCTATATGCAGTTCATTGATGGCACGCATTTACTTGATCTGGCCGCCAACAAAAAAGTCTTTACCAAAGGAGATGGCTTCGACTCGATCTATGGCTCCAGCTATCATGTGAACAAGTTCAATGTGGCCAACGGCATTTATACGACTGAAATGAATGTGGATGGCGTGATTGTTCCCACATTAGTACAAGAACTCAAATAGAGCATATCTCCTCATTCGGGAATATAATCTAAACCCATAAAAAATCCCCAGATTGGGGATTTTTTACTATCAGATGAATATTAAAAAATTAAAGCTGGGTACTTTTGGAAAAGACATTGATAAAAATAATGCCAATGATCATAAATGCCAGCCCGATCAGCGCAGGAAGATCCAGTTGCTGTTTAAATACCAAGAGACCAACCGTTGAAATCAGGATAATGCCGGCACCAGACCAGATTGCATAGGCAATGCCCATCGGAATGGTTTTCATGGTCAGTGACAGGAAAAACAGGGCAACGGCATAACCGGCAATGGTGGCAAGTGAAGGCCAGAGCACGCTAAAACCATTGGAAGCTTTCAATGCAGAAGTCGCAATGACTTCTGCAATAATGGCAATCGAAAGATATAAAAAAGACATATTTCTCCCTATAACACCCGTTCTGCATGCTGCATCAGGTGATCTTGTTCTGACTTCAGCCAGCTTTCAGCTTGTATAGTCGTGGGGGTTGCATATTGAAATTGGTAATCCGGCTGGTATATATCCAGCTCAAAAATCAGGTCGATTTTACGGTCATCGAGAACCACATGCTGAACCAGACTGCTTTCATTGAGAACTTCAAAATTTTCCAGGTTAAAAGCTTTACCTGTCTCACTGCTGCAGGTGCTGTAAGTTTTAGCTTGACCCTCAGTCCCGATAGAAACCTCAAAACTTTCCACCAAGGCAAACATGCTCGGATCGACAGCCTTCAAATCCATTTGAGCTACTGCACTTTGCACTTCAGGCAAACGTGTCAGGGCATAAGCAATATGATCAGCACAAATAATCAGGCCACCATCCATTTCCAGTGTCTGACCAGATTGAACATCAAGCGCAGACTGAAGACGTAGGCCTAAAAATAAACCGTGCTGTACCTGCTGGCGCCAGTCTTCTACATAGACATTGCTCGGTGAAAATTCCAGAATGCAGTTGCCAATTGCATGCAACTTTGCCGGTTCCGGCCACTGCACATGATTCTGGTAATTGGCGTAGTCTTTCACTTCCCAAGACAAGAGTTGGCTGGATTCATCCCAAAGCGTATTGCCAATCCAGCCTTGGCGTTCCTGAACAGCAGTTCCCGTCTGGCTTTTTAGACGAAGATCAATGGTGAAACTGCGCGACTGAAACCAGTACACAATGGTGTTTTCATCGGTTAGGCCATTATAAAAACTGATACTTTTACGCCGAAAAGCCCCATATAAAAAGTCTGGAATAATCTCTGGCTGAGGGGTGGTGTGCTTTAAAGTCTTAATCACTTCAAACAGATTCATGATGCTGTCTCCGCCTGTTCCTCAAGTCCAAAAGAGGACAGTGGAACCGCATTTTTTAAGACCAGTTCACCGCTAGCAATGCGTTGTTTTAAATATTGAAAGGTCTGGGCGGTCTGATTAAATAGATGCTCGCCCCCGATCAGGGCAGAATATTTGGAATTTTCAGTGTGAATAACCGGTTCAATCACGGTGTCATAATTGCAGGCGCAAAACAGCGGGAATGAATAACGTTCTTCCGAGACCTTTTTCACGCGGTGCTTGGTGGCGAGATATTTACCATTCGACAGAATTTCCATCATGTCACCGATATTCATCACCAGTGTGTTTTCAATCAGTGGAATATCGATCCATTCACCGGCTTTATTCAAAACCTGTAAGCCGGGTGCGGTTGGTAACAGCAAGGTAAAGTATTCATAATCGGTATGTGCGCCAATGCCTTCGGCATCTTGCACTTCCGGATTATAGGGATAGTGAATCAAGCGTAGCTGACTTGGTGCATCAGTAATTTTGCTTTCAAAAAAGTCCTCACGACCGCACAACGCCAGTGCAAAGGCAGAAAAAATCTGCTGGCTGATCTCACGCAGATGGCTGTAGTATTGGCTGACAATAGCCTTGAAGTCCGGATGGTCTGGCCATAAGGTGGGGCCGAGTAAAGGACAGTTTTTTTGTGTACCCTGATAATCATAATTGACATCATAGGCTTCTTTTAAATCATAACTGTTGCCGGCAAACTGTTCTTCGCCAATCGGCACATAGCCACTATGGTTTTTTGATTTGCCAATATAGTGCTGCATTTTGGTGTCCAGATCCTGAGAAAAATAGGACTGGGCCATTTCAATCAGGGCTTTGGCGTAATCAAAATTAAACTGGTCGCCTTGCAGATAAAGAAATCCGACTTCTTTACAGGCATGATCCAGAGCATGAGCAACTTCAATACGATCGGCTAAATCCGGACTTTGCAATTTTGAAATATCAACCAGTGGGAGTACATATTGCGCTTGCATGATAATCACCTCTAATGTTGGTCGTCCAACACAGCGATTAAAACCTTCGGGTCGTCCCAAAGGCATTTTGGATAAGATTATTTATTGCTGCTGACCTTGGTCATACGCGGAATGACCGGCAGTTCTGCCAGTGCCGGATCCAGTTCATCTTCTTCAGCATGCACCAGATAATCGACACGTTGTCTTAACTGTTTAAATTCAGGACTAAGCATGACGTCTGGATGGCGTGGACGAGGTAGATCAACTTCGATAATTTCCTTGATTTCACCCGGATTGGCTTTAAGCGCCACAATCCGGTCGGCCAGTAAAATGGCTTCATCCATATCGTGGGTCACAAAAATGATGGTGATATCAATGTTTTGCCACAGGTCCATCAGGTGACGCTGCATTTTTTGCCGTGTATGTGGATCAAGTGCCCCAAAGGGTTCATCCATCAACAGGATTTTCGGTTCATTGACCAAAGCCCGGGCAATCGCGACACGCTGTTTCATCCCGCCAGACAGCTCATGCGGATACTGGTTTTCATACTTTTCCAGACCAATAATATTGATCCATTCACGTGCCTGCGCTTCTGCCGCTGCACTACTTTGACCTTTCATACGCGGACCAAACATGACATTTTCCTTGACGGTTTTCCATGGAAACAGGGTATAGCCCTGGAACACCATGCCGCGCTCCGGACTTGGGCCAGTAATCGGCTGACCATCCACCAGAATCTCACCACTACTATAAGGATCCAGACCAGCGACTACACGGCTAAAGGTTGACTTGCCGCAACCGGAAGGCCCAATCACACAGATGAACTCCCGCTTATGAATTTTCAAATCAAGGGCATTTAAAACCGTACGCTCGGTTTTGCCATGACTGAATGATTGGGTCAGCTGTTTGGCTTCCAGAATCACCGGACGGCTATAAATCTTGTCAAAGTATTCGCGGGTATTAAATTCAGTGTTTTGCATCAGTTAGCTCCCGGTTTCCATTTAAATAAGCGTTGTCCCAGTTTCATTAAGATCACATCACACAGCAGACCAATCACCCCGATAATCAGGATGGCGGCAAAGACATTATCAAAGTTCTGATAGCGGGCTTGCTGGGTAATAAACCATGTGATTCCTGAGGTACTGCCGATCAATTCTGCTACGATCAGGTACGTCCATGCCCAACCCAGCAGCACACGCAGATTGCGGTAAATTTCAGGCAGGGCCGCTGGAATCACCACATGCAACAGGCTTTTGAGTTTATTGGTGCCCAGAGTAAAACCGGCTTCAATCAGGCTGCGATCCACCAGACGTGTGGTATTGGCAATAATCAGGATTTGCTGGAACAGGGTTCCAATCACAATAATGGCAATTTTGGGTGCATCATTAATGCCCAGAATAGCGACGGCCAGTGCACCAAAGGCAGGAGCAGGCAAATAACGGAAAAATTCAACAAAGGGCTCGGTCAGTTGGGAAATTTTATTTGAAAACCCACATAAAATACCGAGTGGAATACCGACCAAGGAAGAAATAAAGAACGCAGTAAAGACCAGCTTGATACTGTGCCACAGACTTTCATGAAACCAGGGTGCATTGGCCTGAGCAGGCTCCGTGGTAAAGGCCGTGACCAGTGCAATCGCAACTTCATGTGGTGCAGGCAGATAAATCGGGTTGACCAGAATACCCTGCGGCGGAGCCAGACCCTGATCTACCGCAGACTGAGCAGCAGAAAAAAACTGGTCTTTATCAATACGACTTTCGACCTGTAAATAGGCAACACTACCTGAATCAGTAATCTGGACTTGTGGATGCCAGATAAATGGCAAGTAGCTGACTGCACACCAAATTAAAATTGGTATTAAAAAAGACCCCAAGCCAAACAGCAATTTATTTCTTTGACTGAGTTCACGTGCAACGTAACTCATAGTGTTGCCCCTCAATATTACAAATTTTATAAAACGTAATACTAAATAAGCAAAATGGATGCCATTTCATCCCAAATCCTGAAATGACTTTAAAAAGGACTTATTTTTATAGCAAAAATTAGCAGACAACTCTTAATCATATTCAAGAAGTTAGATCAGAATGCAGAGATTTTTTAATCATTTTTTGGAAAATAGACTCAATGAAAAAGACCTGAAAAATCAGGCCTCTTTTTTCAGTAACATCATTTAGCCAATAATGTCTGCATGCTGGCTTTGCAAACTATAGATGCACTGTTCTGCAATCTGTTTTTTCTCGGCTACGGTCATTTCAATATCTTCCCATTTCTGCATCTGCTGCAGGAGCCAGATAAAATCATCGACTTTCGGTTGGGCACTTTTCCCAACAAAATTCCGGATAATATTCTTGATCTTGTAAAAGTCATAGACATGCCGCTGGGCGGAACATTCAAACTGAATAATCTGATAATCGACTAACATGTCCCATACTTCTGATAAATCACTGCGCTGCTTTAAATCATCCTGCGCTTTTTGTACTGCCTTGACCACTGCCTCTACAGTAAATGGATGCTGTTCTGCCCATTCCTGGGTCATGGCCAAGACTTTATCGGCAACTTTAGGAATGACATTCTGACTTGCAGCCACAATAAAGCTATAGCCTTCGAGCTTGGCCTGAATATTCCAGGGTTCTCCTACGCAAAAGCCATCAAACACCTGTGCTGAAATGCCTTTGACCATGAAAGGTGGTGGAGAGGTCATCAGGTGAATGGTCTTGGCCAGTTGTGGATCAGTCAGGGCCAGCCATTCTTTCAGGCAGTAATGGTGGATTGAATATTTATAGACATAGGCCAGATTGATGGGCTTATTCTGTTGTAAAGCCGTCACCAGTTTCTTTGAGGTGCTTTGTTCATCATCCTCAGGCTGGATGCCAAGTTCATAGCACAGATCTTGTCGCAGGCTAATAAAAGCCTGATTGACACTCAGCACTAAAGGGGTTTGTAAGGCCACCTGTAACTGGTCTGTGCCCAAAGCAGCAGCAGGCAGCATGGCGGACAGACAATGCGCCGCATCCAGAAAGCCATAGGCCAGACGGTCTCTTAGACTGGACCAGGACGCTTCCCGGATTAAATTGATTTTTAATCCCTGTTCGGCAAAATAGCTCTGTTTCTCTGCCCAGAGTATGGCAACACAGTCAAGTAGCGGAATATAGCCAATATTGAGTTCGGTTTTTTCTAATGTAGACATATGCTTTTCCTTATTGGCCCAATAACAGCTTCTGTGCATCCAGCAAGCGTCTGGCCATTTCACCAATGGTAATCCGGTGACTCATGGCATTTTTACGTAATAAAGCAAAGGCTTGCTCTTCAGTTAGGGCATGTAGCTGAATCAGCAGGGCTTTGGCTTTATCAATATCTTTACGGTCAGTCAGCTTGTCCTGGGTTTCTTTTAAATCATCGAGCAGCTTTTTATGCTTACGAAACTGCTCAATGGAAATTTCCAGAATGCTTTCCAATTTGGTGGGATCAATACCATCGACAATATAAGCCGTGATTCCGGCATCAATCGCACTTTTGATGGTGTCTTTATTTGAGTTCTGGGTAAACAGGACAGTCGGAAGTTCATATTGGCTGACGCAGCTTTCAATAATATCCCGATGTGGATGATCCATATTCAGCAGAATCACATCCGCATGAATGCCTTTGACATGCACCATATTCAGGTCATTCAGGATGAGGCAGGCCACCACCTGAAAATCATGTAAAAGCAGGGATTCCTGGATAAATTGAGCGCGCTCCAGATCATCATCAATAAGAGCTATTCGTAATTTGGACATGGAATATTTTCAAGTAAGGCCTAAGGAATATTCAAGCACCAATCAAGCAAAAAACATGCCATTAATTTGGTGCATAAAAGTCCGCTGATGTATTCAATTTAGTGCACAACTTAAGGTGCAACAGCCGTCAAGTGCTCAAAATGAAGCATCTGGCTGGATGATTTGTCGTTAATTAGGCGTTTCTACTTTAATAAAAGTTGGCACGATTTATGCTTTTATTAAATCGTCAAAGATGACTTTCAATACTAACAACGGCCAACGATGTCCGTTCTGATCGTAATCGCACTCTCAAGGAGTGTGATTGAAGTTTCGTTCAGCACAGGATAAATGACATGGTCAGTTGTTCAGCAATACAAAACGCATCAGCGTTACAACCTTTCGTCCAGCAAGACAAGCAGCCAGGACGCGGTCTTTACAACATATTCAATCAGCAGACATATCAATGCCTAGACTTGATATGTGGCTTTTTATCATCTTTAAAAAAACAGTAATTGGAGTGCAGATATGAAAATTCTCATGATTGGGCATGGCATGGTGGGGCATAAATTCATCGAATCTGTACTTGAACAGGCCGGTGATGACGTCGAGTTGACCATTTTGGCGGAAGAGCCGCATTTGGCTTATGATCGGGTACATTTAACTGAATACTTTAGCGGCAAGACGGTTAAAGACCTCAGTCTTTGTCGTAGTGATTTTGCCGATGCTTATGGCATTGACTTACGTTTGAATACCCGCGCAATTGAGCTGGATCAGCTGAATAAAACGGTCACAACCAACCACGGCGATGTACTGAGTTTTGACAAGCTGATTCTCGCTACCGGTTCTTATGCTTTTGTTCCACCGATTCCGGGCAACGACCGTCAGAACTGTTTTGTTTACCGCACCATTGAAGACCTGGATGCCATTCGTGCGGCCAGCCTGAATGCAAAAACAGGCGTGGTGATTGGTGGCGGCTTGCTAGGGCTGGAAGCAGCAAAAGCCCTGCGAGATCTGAATCTGGAAACCCATGTGGTAGAGTTTGCGCCACGTCTGATGGCGGTACAGATTGATGATCTAGGTGGTCGTGTATTACGTTCCAAAATCGAAGATCTGGGCGTGAAAGTACATACCCAGAAAGCAACGTCGTCTATTGAAGATGGTGCAAATGCCAACCATGTCATGAAGTTCGGTGATGGCGCTGAACTGGAAACCGATATCATCCTGTTCTCGGCAGGGATTCGCCCACGTGATGAACTGGCGCGCCAGAGCGGTCTGCTGTTGGGTGAACGTGGCGGTATCATCATCAATGATTATTGCCAGACTTCACATCCGGACATTTATGCGATTGGTGAATGTGCACTCTGGGACAATAAAATTTATGGTCTGGTGGCACCAGGCTATGACATGGCGCGTATTGCAGCAAAACATGTCCTCGGTCAAGACAGTCATGCCTTCGCCGGTGCAGACATGAGTACCAAGCTGAAACTGATGGGTGTGGATGTGGCCTCAATTGGTGATGCACATGCCATGACACCGGGTGCGTTAAGCTATTTCTATGCCGATGAAGCTGCACAGATTTATAAGAAAATTGTGGTGTCAGCAGACAAGAGCAAATTGCTCGGTGCGGTGCTGGTAGGCTGTGCCAAAGAATATAACGATCTGCTGCAAATGATGCTGAATGGTCTGGCTTTACCAGAACAACCAGAAAGTCTGATTATGCCGGGCTTTGATCAGGCCACTTCTAAATCCGGCGGTAGTGGTGTCGATCTGTTGCCTGACAGCGCAACCATCTGTTCATGCAATAACGTGTCTAAAGCAGATATCTGTTCTGCGATTGAAGGTGGTGCAACTTCATTGGGTGCACTGAAAAAATGCACACAAGCTGCAACTGCCTGTGGGGGGTGTGCACCGCTGGTCACTCAGGTTTTAAAATCTGAATTACAGCGTCAGGGTGTCACAGTGAATAACCATCTGTGTGAACACTTTGCCTATTCACGTCAGGAACTGTATCACCTGGTACGCGTGCATGAGATCAAGACATTCTCTGACCTGATTCAGCAACATGGGCACGGCATGGGCTGTGATATCTGCAAACCGACTGTAGCCAATATTCTGGCATCCTGTTGGAATGACTTTGTCCTAAAACCTAGCCATGCCGGTTTGCAGGATAGCAACGATTACTATCTCGGCAATATCCAGAAAGATGGTTCTTATTCGATTGTGCCACGTGTGGCAGGCGGCGAAATTACCCCGGATGGCCTGATTACCATCGGTCAGATCGCCAAAGATTATGGTCTATATACCAAAATCACAGGCGGACAACGAATTGACATGTTTGGTGCACAGGTACATCAGCTGCCTGAAATCTGGGAAAAACTGATCAATGCCGGTTTCGAGTCCGGACATGCCTACGGCAAATCCTTACGTACGGTGAAATCTTGTGTGGGTAGTACCTGGTGCCGTTTCGGAGTCGATGATTCTGTCGGCTTGGCGATTTTCCTTGAGAATCGTTATAAAGGCCTGCGTTCACCACATAAAACCAAAATGGCAGTATCTGGCTGTACCCGTGAATGTGCAGAAGCACAGAGCAAGGATGTCGGTGTCATTGCCACCGAAAAAGGCTGGAATCTATATGTATGTGGCAATGGCGGTATGAAACCGCGCCATGCTGAACTACTCGCCTCGGATCTGGATACTTCCACACTGATCAAATATATCGACCGCTTCTTTATGTTCTATATCCAGACAGCAGATCGTCTGCAACGCACCAGCGTATGGCGTGACAATATGGAAGGTGGGCTGGACTATCTGAAAGATGTCATTGTGCATGATTCACTGGGTATTGCTGCTGAACTGGAAAGCCGTATGCAGCATGTGATTGGCACTTATCAGGATGAATGGCGCACCGCGATTGAAGATCCTGAAGTACGCAAACGCTTTAAGACTTTTATCAATGCCAAAGCAGCTGAGCAGAATGACCCGAATATTCAGTTTGCGCCTGTACGTGGCCAGATTCGTCCAAAGACAGAAGCTGAACGTGATTTAAACCGTATTCCAGTGGTTGAAGCCTAAATACCACAGTCAGGGAGAATGAAAATGACAATTTTAAAAGACATGAACGAACTGAACTGGTATGAAGTCTGCAATCTGGATGAGATCACTCCGAATACCGGTGTGGCAGCCCTGATTGAAGATCAGCAGATTGCAATTTTTCGCGTGGGTCAGGAACAGCGGGTTTATGCACTCAGCAATCAGGATCCGTTTAGTCTGGCCAATGTCATGGCACGTGGCATTCTGGGTGATCTGCAAGGTGAGCGTGTAGTCGCATCCCCAATTTACAAGCAGCATTTCAGTCTGGTGACCGGTCGTTGTCTGGAAGAACAAGAGCAGAAATTACTGGTATTTCCAACCCGAATTGAAAATGGCAAAGTTCTGGTGAGTCCGACTCCACAAAAAACTTATATTTCCAGTAATGGTCAAAACACAGAGCGCTTAAAACTGGTACTGATCGGGAATGGACTGGCGGGCATGCGTTGTCTGGAAGACTTGCTGGATATGGCGCCAGATCGTTATGACATTACCGTGATTGGGGAAGAGCCATGGGGCAATTACAACCGGATCATGTTGTCACCGGTATTGTCTGGTGAGAAAAGCTTTGCCGAAATTATGCTGCATTCAGCCGACTGGTATGCTGAAAAAGGCATTCGATTCATTGCTGGGGATGCTGCCATCGCTATCGACCGTTCGCGTAAACAGGTCCACACCCAACAAGGCGAAGTCGTTGCTTATGATCGTCTGATTCTCGCCACTGGTTCCAAACCCTTCATGCCACCTATTCCGGGTGCTGAACTTGAAGGCGTGATTAGCTTCCGGGATATTCAGGATGTTAACCGCATGCTGGATTACTGCAAAACCAGGCAAAATGCCGTCGTGATTGGAGGTGGGTTGCTGGGTCTAGAAGCAGCTTATGGACTGAAGCAGCAGGGGATGAATGTAACTGTGCTGCATCTGATGGACCGTATTATGGATCGTCAACTGGATATGAAAGCCAGTCAAATGCTGAAAAAATCAATTGAAGATAAAGGCATCCGGATCATCACTGAAGCCAACACCGAAGAGCTGCTCGGTATTGATGGTCACGTGACTCAACTGCGACTAAAAGACGGGACAATGCTGGATGCCGATTTGGTGGTCTTCGCCGTCGGGATTCGACCAAATAAAACCCTGGCTGAACAGGCTGGTCTGCGCTGCAATCGTGGGGTGCTGGTGAATGACACCATGCAAACCTATGACCCGAGTATTTATGCAGTGGGTGAATGTATTGAGCATCGTGGTCAGACCTTTGGACTGGTTGAGCCATTATGGGGACAGGCCTTTATCTGTGCGACGCATCTGGCTGAACATGGCCGACTGACCTTTAAGGCACCGACTGTTCCGACCCAACTCAAGGTCAGTGGATGTGATGTCTTCTCGGCAGGCAATTTCGAACCTCAGGATGATTTTGAAGATATCGTGCTGAATGATGAAAAACGTCAAATCTATAAACGGATCATCATCCAGCAGGACAAGGTCATTGGTGCGGTGCTATTTGGTGATACTGAAGATGGGGCTTGGTATGCAGAACTGATTGCAGACCAGACACCAATTGGTAATATCCGCAGCAAACTGCTTTTTGGTCGGGATTTTGCATTAAAAAAGGCAGGGTAATCGGATCAATCTCCCTCAACCCCTCTTTGGAAAAAAGGGGACCCTCACTCCTTTATTAAAGGAGGGTTGGGGAGGATTAAAGCTTTTGAGACATAGAAAAAATTTAAATCAAACCTGTAAAAGCTAGATATCAGAGATTTGGTGAAACAAGTGAATTTGGATGATTAAGGAGCGCAGCAGCAATGAATAGTATTCCGGTTATGGAACTACATAGCTCTACTGAATCCCAAATAAAAACCACTCAGACGACCTGTCCTTATTGTGGAGTAGGCTGTGGTGTCATCGCGCACGTAAGCCAAACCTCGATGGGTGAAAAGGTTCAGATTGAAGGCGATGTTCAGCATCCTGCGAACTTGGGCAAGTTGTGTATTAAAGGCAGTCATCTCGCCGATACACTTGGCTTAAAAACCCGGCTTCTGCATCCGATGACAGGTCGAAAAGAACAGCGGCAAATAAGCACTTGGGATCATGCCATTTCAAGTATTGCCAATAAATTTCAGCAATATATTGATCAGTATGGACGTGACAGCATCGCCTTTTACGTCTCCGGCCAGCTTTTGACTGAAGACTATTATGTGGTGAACAAGTTTGTAAAGGGCTATCTCGGTACTGCCAATATTGATACCAATTCAAGACTGTGCATGTCTTCTGCTGTGGCGGCACATAAACGGGCTTTTGGCGAAGACCTGGTACCGGCCAGCTACACAGATTTTGAGCAGACAGAAATGGTGGTTTTGGTCGGATCCAATACCGCCTGGTGCCATCCGGTGCTTTATCAGCGCATCATGCAAGCCAAAGAAGAGCGGGATTTATTTGTGGTAGTGATTGATCCACGCTTTACTGCAACCTGTGAAGCGGCAGATTTACACTTGCCGATTTTACCAGGTCAGGATGTCGCGCTGTTTAATGGCTTGTTGCAATATCTTCAGCAACATGGCCATGCTGATCTGGATTTTGTTACCCAACATACTCAAGGTCTGGAGCAGGCACTTGCCAGCAGTTTGACAGAGTCATCACTTGAAAGCGTGGCAAAGCGTACTGGTATTGCTATTAAAAAATTAACCTTATTTTTTGAGAAATTTGCCCAGACCGAAAAAATCATGAGCCTGTTTTCCATGGGTGTAAACCAATCCTCTCAAGGCGTAGACAAGGCCAACAGCATTATCAACTGTCATTTATTGACAGGAAAAATAGGCAAACCCGGTTCAGCACCTTTTTCCATGACCGGACAGCCGAATGCGATGGGCGGACGGGAAGTCGGTGGGCTGGCCAATATGCTGGCCAGTCATCTGGATTTGGATAATCCGCAACATCAGCAACTGGTGCAGGATTTCTGGCAAAGCCCGGTCATCGCGCGGCAGCCCGGATTAAAAGCAGTCGATTTATTTCAAGCGGTGGAAAGCGGGAAAATCAAAGCCATCTGGATTATGGCCACCAATCCGATCGTGAGTTTGCCCGATGCAGATCAGGTTAAACGCGCTCTGGAGAAGTGTGAATTTGTGGTGGTCTCCGATATTTGTCTCAACACCGATACCACGCAATATGCCGATGTACTGTTACCGGCACTGGGTTGGGGCGAAAAAGATGGCACAGTCACCAATTCGGAGCGCCTTATTTCCCGGCAAAAGGCTTTTTTGCCGGCTCCGGGTGAAGCTAAAGCAGACTGGTGGGCCATTTCTCGGGTGGCTAAAGCTTTAGGTTTTCGCGGTTTTGACTTTAACAATAGCCATGACATTTTTCTGGAACATGCCCGTTTATCTGCCTATCAGAATAGTTCGCTTTCGCAACGTGAAAATACACCCAATTTTCGCTATTTCAACCTGCAAGGTTTAACTCATCTCGGTTTTGCGGAATATCAGAATCTGGCACCGATCCAGTGGCCGGTCTGGGATAAGCAAGAAGTTCATCAGGTTGGTCAACTATTTAGCCAAGGCCAGTTTAGCCATGCAGATGGCAAGGCCAGACTGGTGCCAATAGTTGCAGCCGATCCGGTACATGCTATTTCTGCTGAATATCCTCTGATCCTGAATACCGGACGCATTCGCGATCAATGGCACACCATGAGCCGTACCGGATTATCTGCCAGTTTGTCCCAGCATCGTGCCGAGCCTTATTGTGAGTTGCATCCGCAAGATGCGCTGAAGTATGGCCTGAAAGATGCTGAGCTGGTCGAGGTGAAATCCGCTTGGGGAAGTTGTGTACTCCGTGTGCAATTTTCACAAAATATGCGACGTGGCCAGATTTTTGCACCGATTCACTGGAACGACCAGTTTGCGTCCGATGCGCGGATTGGAAAAGTGGTGAATCCGGTGGTTGACCCGATTTCTGGCGAGCCAGAATTTAAGCATACTCCGGTCATGATCCAGCCGTTTTATACCCAGTGGCAGGGCGTGTTGTATGTACGGGAAGGCTTTGAACAGCAGATTCAGACCATGATTGAAAATACGGTGTGGTGGAGCAAAATTCAAACCACTCAGGCCATCCGTTATGAATTGGCAGACCGTCGCCGTTTTTCTGACATCACCGGGCAGATCAAGAGCCTGTTAGCCTTTGATGATGAAAGCTTTGAATGGCTGAATCTCGAAGATCAAACGGCGCATATCAGTCATAGTGTGGTGCTTCAGGATGGCCAGTTAATTGCCAGTTTTTATATCGCACCGGCGGCATTATTGCCAGATCGTGACTGGGTGGCAGGCCTGTTTAGACGTGAACGTCTGAGTGCATTACATCGTAAAGCATTGCTGGCAGGTCAGGCCATGTCGATGGGAAATAGTGAAGGGCCATTAGTCTGTAGCTGTTTTAAGGTCGGCAAGAACCGAATTATTCAAACCATTAAAGATAAAAATATCACGCATGAAAAACAGGTGACTGCATGTCTAAAAGCCGGAGGAAATTGTGGTTCATGTTTGCCAGAAATTAGAGGCCTGATTAAAGTCTGCCAGACGGAGTACATAGAATGAAAAGAAGAGTGATGAAGACGGTGTCTTATCCGGAAACCGATGTGGTGATCCTGGCCGGCGGTTTAGCGCGGCGCATGAATGGCATCAATAAATTGCTGCACAAATTTGATGATGAAATCCAGCTGATTAAAATCCATCAGCAGTTGAAGTCCCGGGCAAGCAAAGTTTGGGTCAATAGCCATCGGGATCATTCCATTTATAAACGGATGATTCCTTCGATCGACTTTTATCAGGACGATGAACCGGGTTTTCAGGGACCATTGATGGGCATGAAGAGTGCCTGGTCATATGTACAATCTGATTATGTGCTGTTCGTGCCTTGTGACGTGACCTATATCCCCAAAAAGGTCATTTCACGTTTACATCAGGCCTTGCAACGACATCCTTTATCTGAAGTGGCGGTAGTTGAAATCAATGAAAAGGCATTGTTTCCATTCTGTCTGATGAAACGCAGCAGCTTCCCCACGCTTATCCAACACCTTGAAAATGATCAGCACAGTTTAAAACTCTGTTTTGCTGACATGCATATGCAGCGGGCAAGTTTTAAAAATCGTGCCCTGTTTTTCCACAGTATTAATTCATTTGACGAGCTACAGCAGCATCAACAGCTTAACTTTCTTTAGCATTTAAAATGCTAAAAGCCGAATCATCATATTCTGGCTCACCAAAATATTGCTTTTTTTATTTTTCGAGCGAAATTTTGGACTAAAAAAGAAAAAATATTACCCATTAATATTCATTAAACATAAATTTGTGCAAAGTTGGAACACTTATTGCTCATTCATTGTGAAGAAATAGGGCAGTAAATCAAGACTGTTAAATAACCGTGCAGATCTCATCATGGACCGCAGCAATGAACAGCATGACAGCTTTAGCACCTCGCAGTATCTTTCAGGATCAGTTTGGACGCCAGAAACGTAAGTTGCGGATCTCGGTGACTGACCGTTGTAATTTCAAATGCAGCTATTGCATGCCTGAACATCCGGAATGGATGAATAAAAAAGATTTGCTCAGTTTTGAAGCCCTGTATGCTTTTTGCGAGTTTATGGTGCGACACGGGATTGAGCAGATCCGGGTGACGGGTGGCGAACCGTTGATGCGTCAAGGTATTGTTCATTTTATTGCTCGCTTGCAGACATTGAAAGCCTTTGGCCTGAAACGTATTTCCATGACCAGTAATGGCCATTATTTAAAAGATTATGCTCAAGCGCTTAAACAGGCAGGACTGGACGATCTGAATATCAGTCTAGACAGTCTTGATCCAAAGCAGTTTCAGCAACTGACCCAAAAACAGTTACAGCCTGTACTTCAAGGTATTTCTGCCGCACAGCAGGCAGGTTTGACCGTCAAGATCAATAGTGTGCTCATCAAAGGCATCAATGACAATCAGATTATTCCTTTGGTGAAATGGGCACAGCATCAGGCTATAGAACTGCGTTTTATTGAGTTTATGCCCCTCGATGGCGATCAGAAATGGAATCCGTCTGATGTCATCAGTGAGCAGGATATCCTGGATCAACTGAAAACTGAATTTGATGTCCAGGTATCTCAAGGACAAGGCGCCAATCCAGCCCGTGGCTATTTGGTCAATGGGCAGCCTTTGGGGATTATTTCCACCATTACCCATTCATTTTGCAGTGATTGTGACCGTCTGCGCCTCAATGCCCAAGGTGAATTTTATAACTGTTTATTTGCCAGACAAGGCCTGAACCTTAAGGCAGATATCGAACAACTGGCGCTGGATCATTTCGCCACACAGACATTTCAGCACAAGCTCCACGCTTATATCTGGCATAAAGAGGCCGGCTTCCATGCGATCCAGCAATCACCAATACAAAAGCCGATCCGAAAAATCAGCATGCACAGCATTGGAGGATAAATATGTCACTCACTCAGCAAAAATTAATTCATATCAGAATAGAAGCCTTCGGTGCGATTGAACGACAAATCCCCGCAGATTTGAGTTTGCAATGCGAGTCTGAAATTCAGGTTTCTGCAGTCCTGAACCAGTTGCTATCCATTTATCCTGATATACAGCCCATGCTGGAACGTTGCGCCTGTGCAATCGGTGAAGACATCATTTCCAGACAGAACGTTTTAAATCGGGACAGTACGCTGGTGCTGTTATCGCCGGTAGCAGGAGGCTGAAATGCAACTCAAACCATTAAAACAATTTGCCCGAATCCAGCAGACTGCTTTTAGTCTGGAGGATTTTGATGATATTCAGCATTTTCCGGAATGTGGTGGAATCGGCATCTTTGTCGGAACAGTACGTAATCATCATCAGGGGAAAGCTGTGCGTGCCCTGAAATATACTGCCTATGCGCCTGTGGCTGAAAAAATGATTCGTGAAATTGAACAGCAGATCCAGACCAAATACCAGGTGTCTTATGTGCGGGTGGTGCATCGGACTGGTGAGTTGGAGGTTGGGGAAACAGCCATCATTGCTATGGCTTATGCGGCCCATCGTCGTGAGGCTTTTGCTGCCTGTGAGGAAGCTGTGGAACGGGTGAAGCATGAAGTTCCGGTCTGGAAAGAAGAATTTTATATGGATGGTAGCAGTCAATATGTCGAAGGCTGTTGTATCCGAAAAGATCATGGACCTGAAACGGACCACTCTCATCATGCAGAAGATCCGCATTGTCACCATCACCATGTAGCACCACACGCTTACCAATTACTATCTAATTAAATGCGTCTAATGAGGATGCATAAGATGAATCAATTTAAAACAGATTTTAAAATTAGCCTGGGACAAATCATGAAAAATGTAGGGATGAAAGCAGAAAGTTACCGTACAGCAATTGCCACTGGAATCCTGCATGCACCGCCACATTGCATTGAGTTGCTGCGTAATGGCAATACTGAAAAAGGGGATGCCCTGAAAACAGCACGCATTGCCGGCATTCTGGGCGCCAAACGGACCGATGAGCTGATTCCACTCTGCCATCCATTGCCGATTTATCGTGCCGATGTGGAATATGAACTGTTTGATGCGTATGTCGAAATTATTGCTACCGTTGAAACCATCGGACCCACTGGTGTGGAAATGGAAGCTTTGACCGCGGTCAGTCTGGCGGGTCTGACCTTGTATGACATGCTGAAGCCGCATTGTGAACCGGAAGATTTGTCGCTGGATCAATGCAGGTTGCAGCAGAAAAAAGGCGGAAAATCACATTTTACCCGCGTACTTAAAGAGAGTCTGTCCGCTTCGGTTATTGTGCTGTCCGATACGGTTGCAGCAGGCAAAAAGCCGGACACTGCCGGACAAAACGTACTGGAAATTTTAAAAGAAGCCAATTTTGATTCTATTAGTTATCAGGTTATTCCCGATAGCCCAGAACAGCTCTTGACCCTGATTGAACAGCAGAAAAATCAGTATCCGCTGATTCTAACTGTGGGCGGTACTGGCTTAGGTCCTAAAGACCTGACCGTCGAAACCCTACAACCTTTGCTGCAACGGGAAATTCCCGGTTTAATGGAAGCTTCACGTAGTTTTGGGCAAAAACGTACCCCTTATGCAGCATTAAGTCGTGGCGTGGCTGGCTATATTGAGAACAGTCTGGTGATGACCCTACCGGGAAGTCGTCAGGGTGCGAAAGAATCTCTGATCGCGGTACTTCCGGCTTTGGTGCACTTGTTTGATGTGCAAAAAAATATCCCACATGCGGGGGGCTATCAATGAATCAGGCACTATCACATTCAGCCTGCGGTGCTGAACCGGGACTGATTTCTGTTGATCAGGCACTGCAGATGTTACTTGAGCAGACGCATATCTTGGTAGCTGAAAGCCTGCCGCTTGCTCGGGCTCTGAATCGCTATCTGGCAGAGGCGATTGATTCGGCCATACCATTGCCGCTGTTTTCACAAAGTGCTGTAGATGGCTATGCGCTTTGCAGTCCAGAAAATGTTAGTGCTCACAGCACTTTTGAACTCATTGGAGAGATTCGGGCAGGGCAAAGTACTGAAATTGAACTGCGGCCAGGTCAGGCGGTCCGGATTTTTACCGGTGCCAGGATTCCAGCAGGAACTACAACGGTCGCCCGTCAGGAAATTGTCAAATGCCATGCCAATCAAATCATTATTACAACAGACCTAAAGCCTCATACGGATATACGTGATGCAGGCGAGGAAATCGCACAAGGGCAGCGTCTGGCAGATGCAGGTCAAAAACTGCATGTAGGTGCAATTGCAGCTTTGAGCATGGCAGGCGTAAAGCAGGTTTCAGTCTATCGTTATCCTAAAATTGCTGTTGTGATTACTGGAGATGAAGTCGCTTCCAGCATTGAAGACCTGAATTCCGGAAAAATCTTTGACGCCAATGCTCCACTGATTCAGGCCTGGTTTCAATCACAGGGTCAAAACGTAGATATTCTGCATGTTTCAGATAATGAGTATGAGCTGCAAACGTTAATACATCGTCTTAAAAACCAATACGACTTCATATTGACCACAGGCGGGGTTTCGGTGGGTGATTATGATTTCATTCGCCCTGTTGCCCTGGAGCAGGGTTTTGAGCAGATTTTCTGGAAAGTGAAGCAGAAGCCCGGAAAACCGATGTTATTTGCCAAGTATCGTCGAGATGATCAAGGTTACTGTTATCTCTTGGGTTTGCCGGGAAATCCGGCTGCTGTGTATGTCGGGATGCAAATCTATACGGCAACTTTACTGAATGCCTTACAAGGGCAAAAGCAGTCACCTGCATGGCTTAGTGCGGTAATGACACATGATTTGAAAGCGGATGCACGTGAACGTTGTTTAAGAATGGCTGCAGAATTTGATCAGGGTACTTTAAAGCTCAAAAGCCTGGCGAAACAGCAGTCGCATATGTTGAGTAATCTGATGCAGGCCAATTGTCTGGTACGTATTCCGGCAGCAACAGAAATCCAAGCCGGGCATGTGGTACAAGGTTTACTGATTTGAAATGCCTGTCGCAATTCTCAATATTCGAATCACATAGAATGAGAAAGATGGATTTATTCAAAGTTCTACTCACTGGCGTGCTGTTGACTAGCCCCATGCTGTATGCCGAAACAGTTAAAATATATGCCGCAGCCAGCCTGACCAATGCGATTACTGATATTTCCAGACTATATGAGCAACAGCATCAGGACATCCAGATCGTTCCGGTTTTTGCTGCGTCTTCGGTATTGGCGAAACAAATTGCAGCGGGAGCTGAGAGTGATATCTTTTTTTCTGCAGATCTTGAATGGATGCATAATTTACTTAAAAAACAAAAAATTTCGATCGGTCAGATTCGACCTTTGCTCTTGAATGAACTTGTATTGATTAGTCCTATTCAGCAAAAAAATCATTTTAAAATGTCAGCCGACTTTAATTTTGCTAAAGCCTTTCAGGGTTATTTATGTACAGGACAAATGGAATCGGTGCCTGCCGGGAAATATGCCCAGCAAAGCTTAACCCGGTTGGGCTGGTTGAATCCGCTTCGGGGCAGAATTGTCGGTACAGATAGCGTCCGTTCAACTCTCGCATTTGTAGAACGTGGCGAATGTCAGGTCGGCATTGTGTATAGAACTGATGCCTTGATGAGTAAAAAAGTTAAAATTTCAGGAGTATTTCCAGCCAGTACACATCGTCCGATTGTGTATCCAATCGCTTTAACCCGGCAGGGCCAGAAAAATCAGGCAGCAGTCCAATTTTCTGAATTTATCCAGACGAGTCCAAGGGCCAGGCAGATTTTCCAGAAATATGGTTTTAAGCTTAAGGTAGGCTAACTGCTCATGCTTACACCAGAAGAACTGAGTGCCTTAGCGCTTTCAGCCAAAGTAGCGGGCTTTGCCACAGCGGTGTGTCTGCCATTTGCTATCGCCGTAGCATGGTTACTGGCGCGTTATGAATTCAGGGCCAAATTTCTCGTAGAGGCAATATTGCAGATGCCTATGGTGCTACCGCCGGTAGTACTGGGCTATCTTCTGCTCCTGCTATTTGGTCATCAGGGTATGCTGGGGCAATATCTACATAAATGGGGAATTCAGCTGATATTTAACTGGAAAGGTGCGGTACTGGCAGCAATGATTGTGGCATTTCCTTTAATGGTTCAACCAATTCGCTTGTCTTTTCAAATGATCAACCGGCAGTTAGAACAGGTGGCAGGATCTTTGGGCGCCACACCATGGCGGGTATTCTGTAGCATTAGCCTGCCTCTGGCTTTGCCTGGAATTTTAATCGGCAGCATTTTATGTTTCAGCCGCAGTCTGGGAGAATTTGGTGCCACGATTACCTTTGTTGGCAATATTCCAGAAGAAACCCGTACCATTCCCATCGCCATTTATAGCCTGTTACAACAGCCTGATGGAGAAAGTATGGCTATGCGTTTGGTCATTTTATCTCTGATTCTGGCTTTTTCAGCCTTGATTGCAAATTACTGGATCATGCAGAAGTATCAACGTAAATTGGAGGCTTAAGATGCTGAAGTGTGATTTTCAGTTTAATTACGCAAATTTCCAGCTACAGGCCAGTCTGGATATGCAGACACAATTGATTGGTATTGTGGGAGCCTCAGGAAGTGGGAAAAGCACCTTTTTAAAAAATATTGCAGGACTATTAAAACCATCACAAGGCTTTATTCATTTTCAGCAAAAAATATTATTTGATCATCAGCAGAAACTGAATATTCCTGTTCATCAAAGAAAAATTGCCCTGATTTTTCAGCAAGCCCTACTGTTTCCGCATCTGAATGTCGTGCAGAATTTGAAATATGCAGAACAGCTAAATATAAAAAATAAAGGTCTGCAGAAATTTACGTTTGAAGACATTGTGGAGTTACTCGAATTAAAGCCACTACTTCGGCATCGGGCGCATCAGCTTTCTGGTGGACAGGCACAGCGCGTTTCTATCGGTCGTGCACTTTTATCTTCTCCCGACCTATTACTTTTGGATGAGCCTTTAAATGGACTGGATCAAAAGCTGAAAAACCAGATTTTACCTTTTCTGAAAATTGTGATTCATCAAACAGATTTACCCATGATTTATGTGACTCATCATGTAGATGAAGTGGCGTATTTACAGGCACAACTGCTGCATTTTGAAAAGGGAAAAATTATTTGATCCAGCCCTGCACCGATTTAAACCAGCAATGACTCCGGGCAGGTCATCCTATCGCTGTTTTGCTCATAATTTCTCAGAAGATATCTATTTTTCTCTCTATTTTTAAGAAAGAAAAGTCTAAATTTGAAAGTGAAATAAAAATCATTTTATATAAAAGAATAGTTTATTTTATGTTAAAAATAATCTGGCATGACCTATGCATATATCTAATTAAAGTCAAAGAAGACTCTACATTTGTATGACGGCCAATGACGTCCGTTCTGATCGTTACTGATATGCCTTGTGCATCACAGTGACTTAAATACGTTCAGTTCTGGTAAGGAAATGGCTATGTCTTCAAATACAAGTCTCAATAAAGCAACAAAAATAAGTCTATTTAACTTTAGTACTTCAGCGATGCGGGCCTTCCATATGAGTTGGCTCGCTTTTTTTGTCTGTTTCTTTGCGTGGTTTGCCTGTGCACCGTTAATGCCAGTGATTGCCGGTGAATTCAGCCTGACCAAAGAGCAGATCGCCAATATCAATATTGCCGCAGTCGCTATTACCATTCTGGTGCGTCTGATCGTGGGACCGTTGTGTGATAAATACGGTCCGCGTAAAACCTATACCGCCTTACTGATTATTGGCAGTATTCCGGTGTTTGGTGTGGCGTCGGCCAACAGTTATGAATCTTTCTTGTTTTTCCGTTTATTGATTGGCGCCATCGGTGCCAGCTTCGTGATCACCCAATATCATACCAGTATCATGTTTGCGCCAAATGTGGTGGGAACGGCAAATGCGACTACAGCAGGCTGGGGTAATGCCGGTGGCGGTGCGACTCAAGCCCTGATGCCTTTAATGCTGGCTGCTTTGGTGATGTTCGGTGTAGAACAGGCAATGGGATGGAGAATTGCACTTCTGGTGCCGGGTATTCTGATGATGATTGTCGGTGTACTGTACTGGAAATTCACCCAAGACTGTCCACAAGGTAATTTTAAAGAACTCCGTGCTCAAGGTATTTCTGTCGGTAGCGATAAAAAAGGTGGTCTTGCAATCTTGATGCATGCCGCACGTAACTACCGTGTGTGGATTCTATTTGGGGCTTATGCAGCCTGTTTTGGTATTGAAATTTTTATCCATAATATTATTGCCTTGTACTTTGTCGACAACTTTCAGTTTGGCCTAAAAGAAGCAGGCATGGCAGCCGGGATTTTTGGTTTACTGGCATTATTTGCCCGCGCCTTGGGTGGCATTGTTTCAGACAAAGTTGCCATTCAAAAAGGTCTGGATGGTCGAACCAAAGTCCTGTTTGCCTTGATCATGCTGGAAGGTCTGTTTCTTATTCTTTTTTCGCAAATGAACAGCGCGACCTTGGCGATCATGGCGATGACCATCTTTGCCTTGTTTACTCATATGGCGTGTGGCGCTACCTATGCACTGGTGCCTTTTATCGACCGTGATGCCTTGGGTGGTGTAGCTGGTATTATTGGTGCAGGTGGCAATGTCGGCGCAGTTGCTGCGGGGTTCCTGTTAAAGGGCATGCTGGATATTCAAACCACCCTGATGGTACTGGGTGGATTGGTAGTAATTGCAGCGAGTTGTGTACTAATGATCCGTTTCTCTGTCGAGCATAAAGAAAAAGAACAGCGTTTATATGAACAGGCCGTGACTGAACGTCATCTGGCAGAAGCACAGCAATAACACTACATTCCTGATTTAAAATGAATCGATAAAAAGGATAGCAATGTCCTTTTTGTTGTTTTTGCTAACTCAATAATAAAATGACGAACTATATATTCAAAATGAGAAATTATCATTTAAAAAGGACAGGATGATTGAATTAATTGGATAAAAATAAAATCATTTATAGTTTATATGTTTAATTTGAGGTGAAAAAATTATATATATTTTAATAATCATTCTAAATAAATTTAATAAGTGCAGATAAAATAAAAGCCATTTTAATAATGGCTTTTATTCTTATAGAAGAGGATTAATAAGTTTTATAAGGTAAAAACTTTCCGGATAATACGACATTCACCCGATCTCCGTTTGGATTATTCTCCCGTTGAATATCCATGCTGAAATCAATTGCACTCATAATTCCATCCCCGAATTCTTCGTGGATCAGTTCTTTAATGGTCATACCATAGACGCTGACAACCTCATACCAGCGATAAATCAGCGGATCTGTCGGCACGCTAGTTGGCAGAGAACCTTTATAGGGTACGATTTGCAGCCAGGCGATGGCTTCATCAGTCAATCCAAATATTTCACCAATTTTTTCTGCCTGTTCTTTATTAAAAGCCATCTGACCCAAACATGCGGCTGTCACCCATTCTTTAGAAAGGCCTATTTTTTCAGCGACATCTGCCCATGTAATAGACTTTAAAACTTTCGCTGAAATAATCATGTCTGTCACTTGTTGACGATGGCTAATCATAATCTTCTCCAATAGCTATATTTAAAAATGACCGCTATAGATAATGCAGAGATTGTGCCAATATAATTATAAGAATTAAATTTTAAAATAATTTATAGGATTTTTATTAGCCATTTAAAATAAATGGCATGCTATTTGCTTTTATCTATATTAAATATGGCAACGACGCCATGACACAATTGATCTGTTTGAATAATGCAAGGCAAAGACGCCTAGGGTTGAAATAGACCTTAGGCGTTTTTTATTTGCAAACAGGCAAGTAATTTATATAAAGGGGATAAAAATATGGCTTATCTTGCTCCTGCAGAGTTTGCAAAAAAAGTGGTCGATGCCGGTGAGGCAAAACTTCATATGGCCACGCGTGATGTTTTAATTCGTGCGTTTATGGCAGGCGCAATTCTGGCGCTGGCAGCAGTATTTGCCGTGACGATTGCGGTACAAACAGGGGTACCACTGATTGGAGCGCTGCTATTTCCAGTCGGTTTCTGCATGTTATATCTATTGGGCTATGATCTGCTCACTGGGGTATTTGTATTGACTCCATTAGCCTGGCTAGATAAACGTCCTGGGGTAACGTGGTCACGTATTTTAAAAAACTGGGGACTGGTTTTTTTAGGTAACTTTGCCGGATGTTTAACCGTGGCAGTGTTGATGGCCGCAGTCTATACCATGGGTTTCGCCGCTGAACCGAATGCGGTCGGGGTGAAAATTGCCCATATTGGTGAAGACCGGACTTTAGGCTATGCCGAATATGGTTTTGCTGGCTGGATGACGATTTTTATCCGCGGCATGCTGTGTAACTGGATGGTGTCACTCGGGGTAATTGGTGCCATGATGTCAACCACGGTCAGCGGCAAATTCATTGCGATGTGGATGCCAATCATGCTGTTTTTCGCCATGGGCTTTGAGCATTCAGTCGTGAATATGTTCCTCTTCCCATTTGCCATGATGATGGGCGGTGATTTCTCGATTACAGACTATTTCTTGTGGAATGAATTACCGGTGGCACTGGGGAATCTGGTGGGTGGTCTGGCACTGACAGGTCTGGCGCTCTATACCACGCATGTACGTACTGGCGATAAAAAAGAATTCTAATCTGAGCATGATGATTTATGCCTTGAGATTAAAGGGATCAATTCGATCCCTTTTTGAGTATTTAAAATGAATAAAAAATTAAAGATCAGCATTGAGCAATATTCTTCCGCTGGAATCAAAGCACAGAATCAGGACTTTCATGGGGTCTATATTCCTGAAGGCCACGCGCTTAGCAGTAAGGGAATTGCCTGTGCAATTGCAGACGGGATCAGTAGCAGCAATGTCAGTCATATTGCAGCAGAAACTGCAGTCAGCAGTTTTTTATCGGATTATTACTCGACTTCGGATGCATGGAGCACCCAAACTTCAGCGGCACGGGTCATTCGTGCGACCAATTCCTGGCTCTATGCACAAACCCAGCAAAGCCGCGGGCGTTTTGATAAAGACCAGGGTTATGTCTGCACCTTTAGTGCACTGATTTTGAAACAAAATAGGGCACATATCTTTCATGCTGGCGACAGCCGGATTTATCGCATTCAGGCACAAGTCATTGAACAGTTGACGGCTGATCACCGTGTTTGCCTGTCATCAACAGAACATTATTTAAGTCGTGCACTGGGTGCCGACCATCGTATCGATGTCGATTATCAGCAGCTTGAATTATGTGAAGATGATTTCTTTATCTTGATGACAGATGGTGTCTATGAGTTTATTGATATGCAGCTCATATCAGATCTGCTTCAACAGCAACAACATCTGGATATCATTGCCAAGTCTATAGTCGAACTAGCCTTAAAGCGGGGTAGTGATGACAATCTCACCATTCAAATCATCAAAGTGGAACAGTTGCCTGATGAGGAATCCTTTCATATCAAGAGCCATGTTTTATTTCCACACCAGTTGAGTCATGGTGATCTGTTTGAAGGTTATCGAATTGATAAAATTCTGCACCAAAATCATCGCAGCAGCCTCTATTTGGCGCATGATGAAGCGACACAAAATCAGCTGGTCATTAAAACCTTGTCTGTCGATGTGCAGGATGACCTGCAAGCGATGGAACAATTTCAGCTGGAAGACTGGGTATCGAAACGCTTAAAACATGAAAATCTGCTGCAATGCTATCCACATAAGGGCAGCAAGAAGTTTTTATTTCAAAGTTATGAATATTTACAAGGGGAAAGCCTAAACCGATGGCTGCACCGTCATAAAACTGCTTTAACTTTACAGCAGTTGCTTCCGATCATTGAGCAGGTGGCCAAGGCACTGAATGCCATGCACCGTCTTGAAATGCTGCACCAGGATGTACGACCAGAAAATGTCATGCTGCTCGAACCAGCCGATACCTTGAAAGTGAAACTGATTGATTATGGATCGACTGCGGTCAGAGGTCTGGTTGAACTGAATCCCAAACATGCAGATGTTCCTTTGGGAACCTTGGCCTTTATGGCACCTGAATATTTTATTGGATGCTCCCCATCAGTAAAATCAGATCAGTTCTCGCTGGCGGTGATGAGTTATTATTTATTGACCCGACAATTACCTTATGGGACAGACCTTGCGCGCTGTAAGACCGAAAAGGACTTAAAACAGGTTCGATATCATCCACTCTATGAGTATCGACCGGATCTGCCGCATGGCTTGGACGCCATCTTTAAAAAAGCGCTTTCCATTCGCCCGGAGCAGTGCTATGAAGCACTTTCAGCCTTTATATATGATCTGAAACACCCAGATCTCAAATTTAAAAAATCAGTTTCACGTCCTATGCTTGAAAAGCATCCAGTCACTTTCTGGAAATCCTGCACAGCGATTCTGTTTTTGTTATTGCTCTGGGTATTTGCACTATATTTTAGCCAATGAAAATAATCCAAATAAGCTGTTGAACGATTTTTTTGATTTAAATAAAAAATCAATAGTGATTTAAGCTGAGATGTAGTCAAAATATCTATTTATTCTTATTGCAGATTTTTATATTTTTACGATGATTGACTTTGTATTTTCGAAGATTATCCCTATAAAATAGAAAGTGCAGTCAAAAAACTAAATAAGCATAAAAACATTGGAATAATAATTGCTTATTTTTAATACCATTAGAATAAAAAGGCAGATGAGACATGAAAAATCAATTTTTTAAGCTGATTTTAATCTTGGGCAGCAGCATGGTGATGAGCCAAACAAGTCTCGCCGGAGATGGTGGCTTGCGTTTTGCTGAGAAAAATCAGGAAATAGCGGCACAAATTCAGGCCAAGAAAAAAACGGCAGAAACACAGGCGCAGCCCCTACAAGCAAAAGCCTCTACAGAAGCGAAATAGTAAAACAGCACTCATCCAAGAAGGTGAGCTGTTCAGGTTAGATCAGATGTATAAGATGTTGTGATGCGAAAACTAGTCCCTAACTTTTTAATACTGAAAAAAAACTCCCCATCCATTTTTAAGAACGGGGAGTTTTTGTATTTTTGAATCCTTGAAAAATTTATTGATTCTGTTCTTCGTCCTGTCTTTCCTGACGCAGTTGATCACGTTGTCGCTGTGGATCATGAAGACCTAATTGACCTCGCTGGATCTCGCGATCCTGTTTTTCTTGCGGATCAAGTTGCTCTTCAGTGAGTTCATCATCATTTCGGTCGGTTGGATTGGACATAGTCTTTCATCCTCTAAAATATTTTCTACTTTTTATTGTATGAATTGAGCAAAATTATTCTGTGACTTTTATACCGAAGTTAGTTTTCTATCTTGTTGCTGCTGTAAATTTAAGCGCTATTTTATAGACAAATTTAATAAAATTAATTTAATCAATAAAATTAAATTAATAAAAATTAAGGGAATAGCAATTCAAACCTACAAACCCAATAGGTGAATATATCTCATTATTATGATTTAAAAATGAGAAAAACTAAATAAAATAAGAGAAATGGGTTATGCTTAAGACAAATTAAGTGTCATCCGTCTTTTGAAATTTCCGGTATTTTCCATGATAGAACTCCGCCATTTAAGAACTTTAACTGCTCTGCGGGAGCATGGTTCTCTGGTTGCAGCAGCAAGTGATTTATGTTTAACCCCATCAGCCTTGTCACATCAGCTACGTGAACTCGACCAATGGTTCGGGGTTGAAGTAGTGAATCGGCGTAGTCGTCCCGTAAGTTTTTCAAATGTTGGGGAGCGGTTGTTAAAACTGTCAGATGAAATATTACCGCAAGTTCAAATTGCACAGAGCGATATCAGCCGTATTGTGCATGGCCAGACCGGACGAATAGTTTTCTCCTCTGAATGTCATAGCTGTTTTGACTGGTTGATGCCACTACTCAATCAATACCGGATGCAATATCCGGATGTAGACCTGGACTTTGCTTCAGGTTTTGAATCGAATCCGCATGAATTATTACAAACCGGAGAGTTTGATCTACTGATTACGGCTGATCCAATTGCGCTTAAAGGCATTGAATATTTCCCGATTTTCGAATACGAATCACGCTTGGTTTTATCCAATACCCATCCACTGGTACGTGCGAAAGAGATTACTGTTCAGGAGCTTGCTGAAGAAACGCTGGTAACTTATCCGGTGGATAAACACCGTTTGGACATTATGTCGCGTCTGTTTATTCCCGCTAATATTCTACCAAAAGACATTCGCACCACAGATTTGACCCAAATGCTGATTCAGCTGGTGGCAAGTGGTCGCGGGATTGGTGCATTACCTGATTGGGTGGTCAATGAATATGAGCAGAAAGGCTGGGTCACTTCACGCCGCCTCGACTGTGTGGCACCTGAAGGATTACGTCGAACTTTATACGCCGGCTATCGCACAGAAGAAAAGCAGAAAGATTATTTTGAAGGCTTCTTGAAACAGCTGGATCGGTTTTCCAAGAAAAGACAGGTCTATTACAGCTAATTTGCGAATAGTTAAATATATTTAGTCCGTTATTTTTAAAAATCCTGCATCGTCAGGATTTTTAAGAATAGACTTTTTTCTCTCAAGAATTTCAATTTTTCTATAAGATGATGAGGTTACTTTTGTCTACTTCGAGTCAGAAAATATACAACTTCTGTCAACTTTAGAAATTAAAGAACTGGTTTGGTCGATTATAAATTTTTCTACTTATCACATTTTGCCAGGTGAAAATACATCTGTGCAGAATTAAATTACATATTATTAAATATCAGTCACTTAAAAATTAGGTTCTTGGAACTTGTGAGGATGTGGTTTTGATCTTGCAAGTTGATTTTTAATAAAAAGATTAAATAAAATGAAAAAACATACGCTGATCAGTCAATTTTTTGGCAGAAAATAACTCCTGAAAATAACAATGTTGATCTATGCTACAGCATAATTTTTAAACTGATTTCCTCTCATAAAACGGAATCACTTATACAGGACTGTATAAACTCGCCATGCACATGACAAAAATTCCTCTCAAGAAAAGCCCGCTGAGCCTCATGATTCTGTCGATTGTCTCAGGTCATCTTTATGCTGAAACTGCCGTAGGACCGGACAATGTTCAACAGCTGAATACTATTGTGATCAGCGCTGGGCAGAATGCCAATCCGCAGCAGCAATATCAGAAAGAGCTGGCTCAGGTTTCAGGAGGAACGAATTTTATTGGCGAGCAGCAGCTAGAACAGCAGCGACTTGCAACCACAGCCGATGTGTTCCGTTTACAGCCAGGAATTTATGCCCAGTCTGCAGGGAATGAAGGTGCAAAAGTCTCAATCCGTGGCTCAGGCATCAACCGGACTTCGGGTGCACATGCATCCGGTACGCACGTCCTGATTGATGATATTCCATTTACCGGACCGGGTGGTACAGCGTATGAACTGCTAGAACCCTGGTGGATTGATCATGTCGGGGTTTATCGCGGAGCCAATGGCTTTAAGCAAGGCGGACTGGCCTTAGGTGGAACAATCAACTATAAATCCAAGACCGGCTCAGATCAGGATGGCTCTGAACTCAAATATGAAATGGGCAGCCATGGTTATCAAAAATATCAGTTTAGTACCGGCCGAAAGCTGGATCAGATGGATTATTATCTGGCGCTGACGAGTACCCAGTTTGATGGAATTCAGGATCATGCTGAAGGCGATGGCAAAGGTCTGGCTTTTAATTTGGGCTATCAGATCAGTCCGGATATCGAAACCCGTTTTTATGCTCGTTACCGTGAGAGCAAGCATTTAACTCCAGGACGGATTACACAAGAACAGCTCAAAAATGATCCTGAAGCAGCGAATAGCTTTAATTTAGCGGTAGATGCCAAACGGATTCAGCCGGGCAGTACTTGGCTGGCCAATACCACGACCTGGAATTTACAGGATGATGCAAAACTGACCGGCAGTCTGGCTTATCATCATTATCCGCTGGATTTACGTGAAAGCAGTTATCGTACTAATGTCGATTATGAAGATATTACAGCGCGCTTCCAGTATGAAAGGCCTTATCAGTTTCTAGGTCTGGAGCATCAGGGGCGTATTGCCTTGCGCACTACCACACACCGCCCGGACAGTGGGGTTACTGAAACTTTAAGATTTAATACAGAAATTGGTAATCAAACTTATCCGGCAGACACAGTTACCCGCCGTTATACCTATCGTGGTTCAGACAACGTCCTGCAATTTGATCAGGAAACCACATTAAATGATCAGTTCAAATTAGATTTGGGACTGGCAGCGGTGTATACCCATCGGGAAAGTGAAGTAACTTATCCTGTGGCGAGTCCTGAAGTCAGCCGTTATGAATGGAATTTTGCACCACGACTTGGTTTGACCTATCAGCCGAATGAGTCTGTGCAATGGTTTGCCAATTTAAGCCGCAGCATTGAGCCAGCACATCCTTGGGCGATGGCTTGGTCTTCACCGTATTATTTTGACAGTGGTGTCGCTTCTGGCCGGGTGCGCGCGCCAATCTATTTGGACACGCAAACCGCCAATAGCTTTGAACTGGGTGGACGTGGACAATCAGGCTTTGGAGATTGGGCACTGAGTTATTATTATTCCAAAGTGAAAAATGAACTGTTAACCTCTGAAATGCTTAAAACCTATGAAGATGGATCGAATCGACCTTCAGAGCCAATTGCTGTTGAATCGAATGCCACGCCAACGATTCATCAAGGGGTGGAGCTAAGTCTAGATACGCCATTGCATGAATCCCAATATGGCGAACTGCGTCTGCAACAGGCTTATACCCTTAGCGATTTCCAGTATAAAAATGATCCATTGTTTGGCAAGAACCAGTTACCGGGAATACCAAAACATCTTTATCAGGCTCAACTGAGTTATGCTTTAAATAATGGCCTGTATATTGGCCTGAATACAGAATATGCGTCCAAAATGGCGCATGATTATGCCAATAGCCGATTCAGTGATGACTATCAGATCTGGGGCATTGACATGGGTTATGCGCCAGAGCATCAATCATGGAAAACCTGGATCAACTTTAAAAATATCACCGATGAGAAATATGCTGCGGTCGTGATTCCTGGTCTGAATGATAAAGGTGCTGATGTAGCGCGATCTTCACCAGGTGAAGGTTTTTCTACTTATGCCGGCGTGTCATTTAAATTTTAATTATTTAAAAATAAAAAGAGCGGTAAACACCGCTCTTTTTATTTATTGATAGAAAGGATTTATCAGGTTTCTAAAATTCCGGTAACGCCTGTCACAATCATATCAATGGCAATAGTACCGATTAAAAGCGCTGCAACACGACCGACGATATCGACATACAGGTCAATGTAGTTGGAATATTTATGCTGTAAATGATCATGCAGATATTTCATCAGGATCAGCAAGCTACAGGTCAGAAACAGGGTAAAGAAAATCACCAGAATGGTTTGCATTAAACTGAGCTGAATCCCGGTAATCACGGAAGCCGAAATGGTGCCGGGACCGATCATAAACGGCATGGCAATCGTACCCGCCAGATGACTGGGCGCTCCACGCATCACACCAATCGTATCAGCACCTTCAAAGACATAACGATAGCCAATCACCAGAAAAATAATACCGCCAAAAATCTGGAAGGACTCAAACCGTACATGCAAGACTTCATTAAAGAAGGCTTCACCGGTTTTTGCAAAAATGATGAACACAATAAAGCTGATCAGACTGCCCTGAATCAATGCCATGTTGAATACTTTTGCGTCGGAATTACGGATAATTCCGAGCATATAAATACTCATCAGAAAAGGGTTGAGCAGGGAGAAAAACAGGGCAAATGCATTCAAACTTTCTGACATCATTCAGTCCTTCCGTAGTTGAGATATCCTAGATTTCACGGTCCGGGAACAGCGGACGTTTACCTGGGCTGATCCGGTTAATATGCAGATACATCATATGGCGTTCATATTTATCCAGGATGTCATTGATCACCTGTTCCTTACTATAACCGACCAGATCGTTGCCCTGAGAGCCTTCAAACAGATAACTTTCCAGACGATAGTAATAACGTTTGGTTCGTTTACCACGTGAACTGAAATTTGGCGTGTCATAGCGTACCGGCCATATTTCATAGACAAAGTTTTCTTCTTCATCGAGCTGAATGGTCAGATCCAGGTGATACAGTTCAGGTTCTTCCTCAAGCGATTTTTCCTGAATATTTACTTGAATGCCTTTGTCAATTAACTCGGTTGCAACGGCCTCAATGGCTGGTTTGCAAACATTATCCAGCATGGTCCGGGTCTGGGACAGGCTTGGATGCAGCATGACCCGGCTCAGACGCTTCTTCCAGTTCAGGATATCCACATTACCGACCACAGGCGCAGCATTCAGACTGGTACTGGCCTGCCGAAAATCCTCCAGACGCAAGGACTTATACAGTCCGGCCATCACAAAGAAAATCACGAAACTAAAAGGCAGGCCCATAATAATCGTGGTGTTCTGTAATGCTGTTACGCCATTCGCCATGAGCATTGCCAAAGTCAGCAAACCGATGGCAATGGCCCAGAACACACTCAGCCAGCGCGGTGAATCATGTTCAATATTAGTGAATTTGGTCGTGAAATTTCCCAATACCAATGCCCCCGAGTCCGCTGAGGTCACATAGAACAGTAAGCCGGTAATGGTGGCGACACCTGCAGTAAACATAAAGCCTGGATACTGCGCCAGCAGATCATAAAAACCATGTGCCGGATTTTCTAAAACTGTCGTAGCAAGTTGAGTATTACCATCAAAAATCACGCTGTATAAAGCACTGTTACCGAAAATAGACAACCAGGTCAGGGTAAATAACAGAGGAATAACCAAAGTCCCGGTGACAAATTCGCGAATGGTACGACCACGGGAAATACGGGCCAGGAACAGACCAACAAAAGGTGACCAGGCGATCCACCATGCCCAGAAGAACAGGGTCCAGCTATTCATCCACTCTTTCGGTTGTTCAAAAGGAAAACTGGTTAAAGAGAGTTTTGGGAACTGACTGATATAGTCACCAAAATTCTGAATCAAGGCTGCTAATAAAAATTCGGTATTGCCTACAAACAGAATAAATAGCAGCAGCCCAATTGATACATAGATGTTAATTTCAGACAGGATTCGGATGCCTTTATTGACACCGGCAGTGACTGAAATAATAGTAATAATCACGGCAACAGCGATGAGTGCAGTTTGAATCCAGATATTTTCTGGTAAATCAAATAGCACATGTAGGCCGTAATTTAATTGCACAACGCCAATCCCGCAGGTGGTGGCAATCCCGAAAATCGTGCCGAGTACCGCAGCCGTATCAACCGTATGGCCAATTGGACCATTAATTTTTTTACCAAAGATCGGATAAAGTGCCGATCGGATCGTTAGCGGTAAATTGTAGCGGTAACTGAAATAACCTAGGGCGACCCCAATCAGCGCATACATACTCCAGCCGGTTAAACCGTAGTGAAATAGGGTCCACACCATGGATTGGCGTGCAGCTTCAAAGGTTTCACCTTCGCCTACAGGCGGATTCATATAATGGGAAAGCGGTTCCGCCACCGAGAAAAACATCAGGTCAATCCCGATTCCGGCAGAAAATAGCATCGCCGACCAACTCAGCAGGCTGAATTCAGGTTTAGAATGTTTCGGTCCAAGTTTGATTTCGCCATAACGTGAGCAGGCGATAAAGACGATAAAAACCAGATACAGCGTTGCCGCCAGCAGGTAATACCAGCTAAAGGTACGACTGACCCAGTTTAAAATATTGATAATGACTTGATTGGCTTGTTCATTAAATAAAATGGTAATGATAGAAAACAGCAGAATAAGTGTCGCCGAAAAATAAAAAACTACTTTATTCAGACCATCTCGCATCTCTTCATTTTTCTTTTGCATAAATCCATGACCATCGTTTTGTTGCCGGATGATCTACAGTGCAGTGTGATTTAAAAGCAAAAGCCTGCGGTAAAGCTTCCTTGTTTTCGTGAATTACAAACTTTTGCAAATCCAAAACAAACTGCGCTGTACATCAAGGGTGAGCTGGCACTATAATTTTTATTAATTGAACGTTCAATTAAAAAAGCGTTTATGAATTGTTACCTCATTCCGCTAATTTTTTAGCAGAGTGATTTTTTATTGCTACATCCGTTATTCAGGTTAGTCCTATGCCCAAAGTTGGTATGCAACCGATCCGTCGTCAGCAACTGATCGATGCCACCTTAGCTGCAGTGAATGAGCTAGGTTTTGCAGAAGCTTCAATTAGTCAGATTGCTCAGAGGGCAGGTGTCTCAACCGGCATCATAAGTCATTATTTTCAAGGTAAAAATGGCTTGATTGAAGCCACAATGCGTTACTTATTGCAGCAATTGGGTAAATCTGTTGCACAGATAAAGATACAGGTTGATGACTTACCGGAGCAGCGCTTGCTGGCGATCGTACGCGGTAATTTTGCTGCTCCACAAACCGACAAGGCGGCCATGAAAGTCTGGTTGGCGTTCTGGGCTAGCAGTTTGCATCAACCTGAGTTACATCGGTTACAGCAGATCAATCATTACCGCTTACATTCCAACCTTAAATATGAATTCATGAAAAAGTTGAATAAAGACCAGGCAGAGAAAGCCGCTCAAGGTTTGGCAGCATTGATTGATGGATTCTGGTTAAGAGGTGCTTTGGTAAATGGCGAAATTGACCCAGAACTGCCGATTGAACTGTGTAGTGAATATATCCGGCAACAACTCAAATAACCCACCTGCGAGGAAATTCCATTGACAACATTCAAACTGCAACGTCCTTATATTCATGGACAATATGTCGATGCAACGTCCAATAGCACGTTTCAAACGATTAATCCTGCAACAGGCGAAATTCTGGCAGACGTGCAGGTATGTACGCGAAAAGATATCGATCGCGCTGTTGAATCGGCACAACAAGGACAAAAAGTCTGGGCAGAAATGACGGCGATTCAACGTTCCCGTATTTTGAACAAGGCTGTTGCCATCCTCCGTGAACGTAATGACGAGCTGGCGCGTTTAGAAAGTCTCGACAGTGGTAAAGCTTTCAGTGAAACATCCACCGTCGATATTGCGACAGGTGCAGATGTACTCGAATACTATGCAGGTATTTTGCCAGCATTAGAAGGCCAGCAAATCCCGCTCAGAAGCAGTTCGTTTGTTTATACTCGCCGTGAACCTTTGGGTGTGGTTGCCGGGATTGGTGCATGGAATTATCCGGTTCAAATTGCCTTATGGAAATCTGCACCTGCACTGGCAGCAGGCAATGCCATGATCTTTAAAGCCAGTGAAGTGACGCCTTTAACTGCATTAAAACTGGCAGAAATTTATACTGAAGCAGGTGTGCCGCATGGTGTCTTTAATGTGGTTACCGGCAGTGGTGAAATTGGTGGTTATCTGACTTCGCATCCTGATATTGCCAAAGTGTCGTTTACCGGTGGCGTTTCTACTGGCAAAAAGGTCATGGCGCAAGCTGCAAATTCTAGCCTGAAAGAAGTCACGATGGAGCTGGGCGGTAAGTCTCCGCTGATTATCTGTGAAGATGCCGATCTGGATTTGGCGGCCGATATTGCCATGATGGCCAATTTCTATAGTTCCGGTCAGGTGTGTACCAACGGTACTCGCGTATTTGTGCCTTTGGCATTGAAAGCAGAATTTGAAGAAAAGATTTTGCAGCGTGTTGAACATATCCGTATGGGTGATCCACTTGATCCTGAAACCAATTTCGGTCCGGTTTCCAGCTTTGAGCATATGGAAAAAGTGCTGGGCTATATCGAAAAAGGCAAGATAGAAGGGGCACGCCTATTATGTGGCGGCGGCCGTGCTAAGGATGAACAGTTTGTCCAAGGAGCTTATGTCCTGCCAACCGTATTTACCGACTGCCGTGATGACATGACCATTGTACGTGAAGAAATCTTCGGTCCAGTCATGAGCATCCTGAGTTATGACACCGAGCAAGAAGCCATTCGTCGTGCCAATGATACCGATTATGGTCTGGCTGCAGGTGTCGTCACACCAGACTTAGCCCGTGCACACCGAATTATTCATCAGGTAGAAGCGGGTATCTGCTGGATCAATACCTGGGGTGAATCGCCTGCAGAAATGCCTGTCGGTGGTTATAAACATTCCGGTGTTGGACGTGAAAATGGGCTTGTGACCTTGCAGCATTACACCCAGACCAAATCGGTTCAGGTCGAACTCAGTCCTTTCCAATCTGTATTTAGCGCATAAGGGGGATTTGATGAATTACGACTATATTATTATCGGTGCGGGCTCTGCGGGTAATGTTCTGGCAGCGCGTTTAACTGAAGATCCAGATACTAAGGTGCTATTACTTGAGGCAGGTGGCCCGGACTATCGTCTGGATTTTAGAACCCAGATGCCGGCTGCTTTAGCTTATCCTTTACAAGGACGCCGTTATAACTGGGCCTATCTGACCGATCCAGAACCCCACATGAACAATCGCCGTATGGAATGCGGCCGTGGTAAAGGTCTGGGCGGATCTTCACTGATTAATGGCATGTGCTATATCCGTGGTAATGCTATGGATCTGGAACAGTGGGCCAGCCTTAAAGGTCTGGAACACTGGAACTATGCGCAGTGTCTACCCTATTACAAAAAAGCTGAAACCCGCGATATTGGCGGCAATGATTATCATGGTGATTCTGGACCGGTTTCGGTGGCAACACCTAAAAATGGCAATAATGAACTGTTCCATGCCATGGTCGAGGCAGGTGTACAGGCCGGTTATCCACGTACTGATGACCTGAATGGCTATCAGCAGGAAGGTTTTGGGCCGATGGACCGTACTGTAACGCCGCAAGGCCGTCGTTCCAGTACAGCACGTGGTTATCTCGATATAGCCAAAGGCCGGGATAATCTCACCATTATTACCCATGCCATGACCAACCGAATTCTGTTTAATCGCAATCAGGCGATTGGCGTAGAATATTTTGAAGGTCAAAATACCTTACAGCCGATTCAGGTCTTTGCGGATCGTGAAGTTCTACTATGTGCAGGTGCAATTGCCTCGCCACAAATCCTGCAACGCTCCGGTGTAGGTCCGGCCGAACTGTTAAAAAGTCTGGATATTCCTGTGGTTCAGGATTTGCCTGGTGTGGGTGAAAACCTGCAAGACCATCTGGAAATGTACCTGCAATATAAATGCAAAAAACCGGTTAGCTTATATCCGGCACTCAAATGGTATAACCAGCCGATGATTGGCGCTGAATGGTTATTTTTAGGTAAAGGTATTGGAGCCAGCAACCAGTTTGAAGCCGGTGGTTTTATCCGCTCTTCCGACGAATTTGAATGGCCCAATATCCAGTATCATTTCCTGCCTGTGGCCATTAATTATAATGGCACCAATGCCATTCATGAACATGGCTTCCAGGCTCATGTGGGCTCTATGCGTTCGCCGTCACGTGGCCGTGTTCGTCTGAAATCCAAAGACCCGTTTGAGCATCCAAGTATTCTGTTTAATTATATGAGTACCGAGCAGGACTGGCGTGAATTCCGCGATGCCATCCGCATTACCCGGGAAATTATGCATCAGCCGGCATTGGATCCCTATCGTGGTGAAGAAATCAGTCCGGGAAAACATCTACAAACAGATGCTGAAATTGATGAATTTGTTCGTAATCATGCAGAAACCGCGTATCATCCATCGTGTAGCTGTAAAATGGGTGAGGATGACATGGCGGTTGTCGATGGTTATGGACGCGTACATGAAATGCAGGGTCTGCGTGTGATTGATGCCTCGATAATGCCTTTGATCATTACCGGCAACCTCAATGCAACTACGATTATGATCGCTGAAAAACTGGCAGACCATATTCGTGGCAAACCTCCTCTTGCGCCTTCATCTGCACCTTTTTACAAGGCGCCTCGCGCTTAAATCATGGTTTTATTCCTGTCGTCTAGTAAAGCAGGAGTAAAACGAATTTCAATTTTTTCCCAAAAACGGAGATAAAATCTCGACTGCTTTCGTTTTATCTCCGGCTTTGCTTAATACAATTTATATTTTATGAAAATATTCAATCAAACAGTGCTGTTTGGCTGTGCTGCTGTTTCAAGTTTTTACTGTTATGCCGATGATGCGGAAGTAAAACAAATAGAAGCAAGCGGAAACTTGAGTGTGGTCTCCAAATACGTCTCCCGCGGTTTGACCAATGCGCCTGAAAATGACGACGTTGCTGTACAGGCTGCATTGAATCTGGCTTATGGTAATTTTTATGTCGGATATTGGGGATCTACGCTTGGATACTCTTATGCAGAAGTGCAGGGGCGTCAGGGACATCGTTCAGACAAATTCGAGCATAACTTTCTGCTGGGTTATACCCATAGCAGCGAAAATTATGATTGGGATCTATGGAACGCAACCTATTATTATCCGGGCGGCAAGCATACTACCGGAAATGAGCTGGGTTTAAATATAAGTCGTGCATTGAATGATCAGACCAGTATTGGCGCCAGTGTATCGACCTATCTGTATGATGTGGCTTATGCCAATCAGGGCGATACTTTTTATACGCTTAACCTGAATCATCAGTTGAATGATCGCCTGAATGCCAGCGTTACGGCAGCGGGAAGCTATTTTAACGATGAAGGCAAATATGAGGGCGGTGAACTGGGCGATACCGAAAAGCAGTTTGCCTTTCGTTATGCTTCTGCCGGACTTAGTTATGCGCTCTTACCTCAGGTAAGTTTGTCGGGTGAATATATCTTTGGCGGTTATGACCGTTATGATGAAAAGCAGCGTAATCTTGCAGTAGTTGCATTGAGTTATGATTTCTAAAGTTATCTCGGACTAGGCAGGTGAAAATCTGCCTTATCCGCAAGCTTGATTGATCATATAATTCATGGCTTGAAGTTGGTTCATGCTCCGGCAGCTCAGGAAAGACTGAGGATCTGGTTTAATCTGCCAGAATTTCAGACAAATATTATCAATTTCATAAAATAATTCTATAATAGCGCCCATTCTCGGCAGCGTTATCCAGACACTTCGTCAAATGGTATAACCTGACCATTTTCTATTTTTCATTCAAGTTCTCCTCCGTGAACCGGCTTGTATATTCAGATTCAGCATCTTATCTGTCCGTGACGGCACATAAGAATATTTAGGTATCCACATGGAAATTAAGGTCAATTATCTCGATAATCTTCGCCAGGAAGCCAAGTTCGATGACTTCACGGTGATTGCCGATCAGCCGATCCGCTATAAAGGCGATGGTTCGGCACCCGGCCCATTCGATTATTTTCTGGCGTCATCAGCACTTTGTGCGGCTTATTTTGTCAAAGTCTATTGCGCAGCACGTGACATTCCGACTGATAATATCCGCCTTTCGCAAAACAATATTGTTGATCCTGAAAACCGCTATAAACAGATTTTTAAAATTCAGGTGGAACTGCCGGCTGATATTTCTGAAAAAGACCGCCAAGGGATTTTACGTTCGATTGATCGTTGTACTGTCAAGAAAGTAATTCAAACCGGTCCTGAATTTGTCATTGAAGAAGTGGAAAGCATTGATGCGGATGCTCAAGCTTTATTGATGCCAAGTCTGGCTTCTGATCATACGACTTTCATTCCAGGTAAAGACCTGCCGCTGGAAGAAACCATTGCCAATATGTCTGCCATTCTGGCAGGCCTCGGCATGAAGATTGAAATTGCGTCTTGGCGTAATATCGTGCCGAATGTGTGGTCGCTACATATCCGTGATGCGCAGTCACCAATGTGCTTTACCAATGGTAAGGGTTCGACCAAAGAAAGTGCGCTGGCATCTGCCTTGGGCGAATTTATTGAGCGTCTGAATTGCAACTTTTTCTATAACGACCAGTTCTGGGGTGAGGATATTGCCAATGCCGAATTTGTGCATTATCCAGATGAAAAATGGTTCCAGCCAGGTCCAAATGGCGAACTACCTGCAGAAGTTTTAGATGAACATACCCGTGAAATTTATGATCCTGAAGATGAATTATTGGGTATCCATCTTTACGACACCAACTCTGGTAATAAAGCACGTGGCATCTGTTCATTGCCATTTGTACGTCAGTCTGATGGTGAAACCGTTTATTTCCCGTCAAATCTGATCGAAAACCTTTACTTAAGTAACGGGATGAGTGCCGGCAATACCTTGGCTGAAGCGCAAGTACAATGTCTTTCTGAAATTTTCGAACGTGGGGTAAAACGCGAAATTCTGGAAGGTGAACTGGCACTACCGGATGTGCCTGAACATGTTCTGGCAAAATATCCAAAAATTGTTGAAGGCATTAAAGGCCTAGAAGAACAGGGCTTCCCGGTTCTGGTCAAAGATGCATCTTTAGGCGGTCAGTTCCCGGTCATGTGTGTCACCTTGATGAACCCACGTACCGGCGGTGTATTTGCCTCATTTGGTGCCCATCCAAACTTTGAAGTGGCTTTGGAACGCAGTCTGACTGAGTTATTGCAAGGCCGTAGTTTTGAAGGTCTGAATGATCTGCCAAAACCAACCTTTAGCAGTAATGCCGTGACTGAACCAAATAACTTCGTCGAGCATTTCATCGACTCGAGCGGTGTAGTGTCTTGGCGTTTCTTCAGCGCGAAATCAGATTATGATTTTGTCGAGTGGGATTTCACTAATAACGGTCAAAATTCGAATGCGGACGAAGCTCAGGAATTATTCACGATTCTGGAAGACATGGGCCATGAAGTTTATATGGCGGTGTATCAGCATCTAGGTGCAACAGCTTGCCGTATTCTGGTACCGGGCTATTCGGAAATTTATCTGGTAGAAGATCTGGTTTGGGACAATACCAACAAGGCTTTGTTATATCGTGAAGATATCCTGAATCTGCACCGTCTGGATGATGAACAATTGGAAGCACTGGTTGAGCGTCTGGAAGAGGCAGATGAGGATGACTATACCGAAATCAAAACCTTGATCGGTATCGAGTTCGATGAAAATACTGAATGGGGCCAACTCACTATTCTGGAACTGAAACTGCTGATTTATGTGGCTTTGCAGCAATTTGAAGAAGCCAAAGATCTGGTTGAGCAGTTCCTGCAGTTCAATACCAATACCGTTGAACGTGGCCTGTTCTACCAGTGCATGAATGTCGTTCTGGAAGTCATTCTGGATGATGAAATGGAACTGGATGATTATGAGCACAACTTCCGCCGTATGTTTGGTGATGCCCGTATGGATGCCGTTCTAGGTTCAATCGAAGGCACAGTTCGTTTCTATGGTTTGACCGAAACCAATATGCAGCTTGAAGGACTGGACCGTCATTTACGCCTGATTGACAGCTATAAGAAATTGCATGCAGCGCGTGCCAAGTTTGTGGCTCAGCAATAATCCATAGATGAATGACTAAAAATTTTCGTCATTGGTTTTAAATTTTAAAGATGGCTTAGCTCATTTTGGTTAAGCCATTTTTATATCCAGTACGCTATAAAATCTTTTCTATTATTTCTATTCTAACTTATTAATTCCAGCTCCCGAGGGAGCTGGGATTACCTAAAAAATTAAAGTGAAGTGTTAATACTAACTGCTTCAAGAGTGGGTATATGAATGTGAGAAATAGATGTATTTTTCTCATTCACAGGAATTACCTTACATATTCGGGTAATTCGGACCACCACCACCTTCCGGTGTCACCCAGGTGATGTTCTGGGAAGGGTCCTTAATGTCACAGGTCTTGCAGTGCACACAGTTGGCTGCATTGATCTGGAAACGCTTGGAACCGTCATTATTTTCCATAATTTCATAGACTCCCGCCGGGCAGTAACGCTGTGCAGGCTCGTCCCATGTCGGCAGGTTGACTTCCACCGGAATAGAGGCATCGGTGAGTTTTAAATGCGCTGGCTGGTTTTCTTCATGGACCGTATTCGAGACAAACACTGAAGACAGACGGTCAAAGGTCAGCTTGCCATCCGGTTTTGGATAGTTTGGCTTGAAGCTTTCAGCCGCCTGGGTTTTCAACGCAGCATGATCCTGAACCAGATCGTGCAGGGTAAATGGCACTTTAAACACGTTCTGATCGATGAAGTTAAACGCGCCGCCGATCCATTGACCGAACTTGTGCATTGCCGGGCCAAAGTTACGCGAGTTATATAGCTCTTCTTTCAGCCAGCTGTTGTTGAACTTGTCGGTATACGCGGTCAGTTCTTTCACGAAGAAATCTTCACCTTCAGCCACACGTGCCACCGCCAGATCACCGCCTTTTTCTACACCGGCAGCTATCGCTTCAAAGACCGCTTCACCGCAGAGCATGCCGGATTTCATTGCCGTATGAGAACCCTTGATCTTGGCAAAGTTCAGGAAGCCGGCATCATCACCAATCAATGAGCCACCCGGGAAGGTGAATTTTGGTAGTGAGTTAAAACCACCTTTGGTCACAGCACGCGCACCATAAGAAATACGCTTACCACCTTCCAGATACTGCTTGATCAATGGATGGGTTTTCCAGCGCTGCATTTCCATGAAGGGATACATATGCGGGTTGGTGTAAGACAGATCTACGATCATGCCCAGAGTCACCTGGTTATTCTCAGCATGGTATAACCACCAGCCACCTGAAGAACCAGTTTCATTTAGTGGCCAGCCGGCACCATGCATGACCAGACCCGGTTTATGCTTGGCAGGATCGATTTCCCAAAGCTCTTTAATGCCGATACCGTAGTGTTGCGGATCAGCGTCCTTGTCCAGGTTGAACTTCTGGATCAGACGTTTACCTAAGTGACCACGACAGCCTTCAGCGAAAATTGTGTATTTGGCATGCAGTTCATAACCCGGGGTAAAGTTATGCGTTGGTTCGCCATCTTTACCAATACCCATATCACCGGTTTGGATGCCTTTGACTGTACCATCGGCATGATACAGAATTTCAGACGCGGCAAAGCCCGGAAAGATCGACACTTCCAGTTCTTCGGCTTTCTGGCCTAACCAGCGCACCACATTGCCCAGTGAAATGACATAGTTGCCATCGTTATGCATGGTTTTAGGCACCATCCAGTGCGGTGCTTCCTGTGATTTTTCATCTGAAAGCAGGAAGAAGGTTTTATCTTCAGTCACCGGGACATTCAGCGGGGCACCCTGTTCTTTCCAGTCCGGGAACAGCTCATTCATGGCACGCGGTTCAAGCACAGCACCAGACAGAATATGTGCACCGACTTCGGAGCCTTTTTCTACGACACAAACGGACAAATCGTTTAAGTTGTTTTCAATTGCAAGTTGACGGATTTTGATCGCAGCAGAAAGACCCGCAGGGCCTGCGCCTACGATGACGACGTCAAACTCCATCGATTCTCTTGTTATATCTTCCATAATATAAAATCCAATTTCGCTATACGATATTTATAGCATTATCTAAATCGGTTATGAAGCTTATTTTTGATCTTTTTATTTGAAATAGGACTTTATCTATTTTTTAAATCTTATCTATTTCACCGTATTAAAAGGTTTGCTGTAAATTATAGATAAAGGAAGAAGATGTGTAGATTGGGTATTCAATAAGAAGAGCGACTGAATGTCGCTCTTATGATTAATTTTTTTATATATTATTGAGATTCATAGCAATATTGTTCACCATGTGAATCAGACGCGGCCCAATTTCATTTTCCAGTTTTTCCTGATTTAACAGATAACTTGGGGCACCACAGTTAAACGTTAATATCCCATGTTTGGGGTGAACCAACGGAACTGCCACGGAATTCACATCTTTTGCCCAGTCACCTAAAGACAGACAATAGCCATAATCCTGATAATCACGGATTGCACGTTCCAGATTACGCTTGATGGTTGGCCATTGATCTTCGTTTCTTTTCTTGATCGCGTCAAATAAATATTCGCGTTCCTTTACATCCATCGCTGCCAGACAGGCACGTCCCATGGCACTACTATGAATCGGTAAAGTCGAACCGACAGGGCGGCGCATGGTTAGCGTCGATTCTGTATGTACCACTTCCAGATAAATCATGCTCAAACGGTCACGGGTAGCCATTGCCACAGGGGCTTGGGAATAACGGGACATTTCTTCCATAAACGGATAAGCCTGAGTCCGCGCAGAAATATTACTCAAAGCTGCATAACCCAAAGCCAATACGCCAACATCCAACAGATATTTCGTGGTATTCGGTAGTTGTTTTAAATAACCTAAAGAAACCAGGGTGCTGGTAATACGGGCCACAGTTGGCTTGGGTAAGTTGGTTAATTGTGCAATTTCCTGATTGCCAAGCAATTGATTGGTCGCTGAAAAGCAACGTAAGATTTCCAATCCACGCGCAATAGACGCAATAAATTGAGGATTATTTTCTCTATGAATATGTGAAATCGGATCTAAACGGATTTCATCAAAGTTGGGAATTTCACCAGTTTTATTTTTTGTCATGGTCAGGGCAATTAAAGTTAAATTAATGAATATGATAGCAACATAATTTCACGATACAAAATAAAACACTTCTACAAAAGATAAAATATAGGAAAAAGTGCCGAAATTATTTGTGGTCGAAAAAAATCCTGTTACCCAACTTTGAAGACAATATAAAATCATCTAGTTTTTTAGGTTTAACACGTAGCCAATATATTTAAAAAGTTTCGATTTCTCCGAAAGAGTCAGTGATCGATAAATATTACAGCAAGAAAAAAGGTTTAATTATCTATTCAAAAAAAACTGATAAATAGAATAATCACTCATCAAAATATTTCGTATCGTGAAATTAAATATTAAACACAAATCAACTGGAATACCAGAAAAATTTCATTTTTTAGTTAAAATATAAAATTTTTAATAATTTCACTTGCTCAAAATGATTTTATATGATTATTTATTTCGTAATACGAAACAAAAATAAGGGTAAAGGAATTTACCTAAATTATATCCATGGAGATTCATATGATTCGTGATCCGGAAATGCTAGACCAACTTCTGTCAACGATTCGCGATTTTGTAAAAAATGAACTGGTGCCTCTTGAGCATGAAGTAGAAGAGAACAACGCCATTCCTGAACATATTGTGGAACAGATGAAAGAGCTGGGCTTGTTTGGCCTGACGATTCCAGAAGAATATGGTGGTTTAGGCATTACCATGGAAGAAGAAATTCTGGTCGCGATGGAGTTAGGTCATACATCAGCTGCATTCCGCTCTTTAATTGGTACTAACAACGGCATTGGCTCAAGTGGCATCATTATCGACGGTACAGAAGAACAAAAACAGAAATATTTACCGCGTTATGCAACGGGCGAAATTATTGGTTCATTCTGTTTGACCGAACCGGATTCCGGCTCAGACGCTGCTGCTTTAAAAACCAGTGCAGTCAAAGACGGCGATTATTATATTTTAAACGGAACTAAACGCTTTATCACCAATGCACCACGTGCCACGACATTTACCGTGATGGCACGTACCAATCAAGAGATTAAAGGTGCGAGCGGTATTTCAGCATTTCTAGTCGAAGCAGGCACACTTGGTTTAAGCCTAGGTAAAATTGACAAGAAAATGGGCCAACATGGTTCCTATACCTGTGATGTAATTTTTGATAACTGTAAAGTGCATAAAGATCAGCTGATTGGCGGTGTAGAAGGGATTGGCTTCAAAACAGCAATGCGCGTTCTAGATAAGGGCCGTCTGCACATTGCCGGTTATAGCGTCGGCATGGCAGAGCGTATGCTGGAAGATGCACTTAACTATGCAGTGGAACGCAAACAGTTTGGCCAGCCCATTGCGAATTTCCAGCTAATCCAAGGTATGTTGGCAGACTCCAAAGCCGAGATTTATGCAGCCAAATGTATGGTGCTGGATGCTGCGCGTCTACGTGATGCTGGCCAAAATGTTACGACTGAAGCCTCTTGTGCCAAAATGTTTGCAACTGAAATGTGTGGTCGAGTTGCTGATCGCTGTTTGCAGATTCATGGCGGAGCGGGTTATATCAGTGAATATTCAATTGAACGTTTCTACCGTGATGTGCGTCTGTTCCGTTTATATGAAGGAACCACACAAATCCAGCAAATTATTATTGCGCGTGAAATGATTAAACAAGCAACCGCCTAATCTCATAATTTTAAAATAAGGAAATATTAAAATGACGACAAAAATTAGATTTGATTGGCAAGACCCGTTTTTAATAGAACAGCAACTGACATCAGAAGAGCGCATGATTCGCGATGCAGCGGCAGCGTACTGTCAAGACAAACTGATGCCGCGTGTACTGGAACAGTTCCGTCATGAAAAAACCGATCCGGCTATTTTCCGTGAAATGGGAGAACTGGGTTTACTCGGTCCAACCATTCCGGAACAGTACGGCGGTGCAGGTTTAAATTATGTCAGTTATGGTCTGATTGCTCGTGAAGTTGAACGTGTCGATTCAGGTTACCGTTCAATGGCCAGCGTACAAAGCTCTCTGGTGATGGTACCCATTAATGAATTTGGTTCTGAAGAGCAAAAGCAGAAGTATTTACCAAAATTAGCAACCGGTGAATATATTGGTTGCTTCGGCTTGACCGAGCCGGATCATGGTTCGGATCCGGGCAGCATGATTAGCCGTGCTAAAAAAGTCGAGGGTGGTTACCGTTTAACTGGCGCAAAAATGTGGATTACCAATAGTCCGATTGCCGATGTATTTGTAGTTTGGGCTAAAGAAGTTTCTGCCGAAGGTAATGTCGGTGACATTCGTGGCTTTATTCTAGAAAAAGGCTGGGAAGGGCTTTCTGCTCCAGCGATTCACGGTAAAGTGGGTCTACGTGCCTCGATCACCGGTGAAATTGTAATGGATAACGTCTTTGTTCCAGAAGAAAATGCATTTCCGGAAGTTCGCGGTTTAAAAGGGCCTTTTACCTGCTTGAATAGTGCACGTTACGGGATTGCCTGGGGTGCCATGGGAGCTGCAGAGTTCTGCTGGCATACCGCACATCAATACACCATGGACCGTAAACAGTTTGGTCGACCACTCGCTGCGAATCAGCTGATCCAGAAGAAACTGGCAGATATGCAAACTGAAATTGCACTCGGTTTGCAGGTGGCTTTACGTTTTGGCCGCATGAAGGATGAAGGCATTGCTTCAGTTGAAGGTACATCACTGATCAAGCGCAACAACTGCGGCAAGGCACTGGATATTGCCCGTTTGGCCCGTGACATGATGGGTGGAAATGGCATTAGCGATGAATTCGGTGTAGCCCGTCATCTGGTTAATCTGGAAGTGGTAAATACCTATGAAGGTACCCATGATGTACATGCCCTGATTTTAGGTCGTGCACAAACCGGAATTGCAGCCTTTTGCAACTAAACCTGAGATCTACCTCTAGCCAGCATTGCTGGCTAGATTGTTTTCGGGGTTAAGAATCGCGGCTTAATCACATCTTTCAATGTATTGCTATGTGATTTCTATAGAGCAACTTTATCAAAAACTTTGAAAATCATTTTTATACCACCTGGTTCAAGCGTGGTAATGATCAGCAAATATTCTATATTTCACCTAAATAATTAAGTGAAATATGCATTTTAAAAAGGCACAGGAGTGCCGAAAAGTAGAAAGAGCATTATGGATACGATCAGTTCACAACAACACCCAGTGGAAGGTGGAAACGAACCCAAGCAAAGAGTCTGGATTCTGGCCTTTATTTTCTCATTTTTAGCATTATTGGTTGATGGTGCTGATATTGCGTTATTAGCCTACAGTCTGACCAGTCTGAAACAAGAGTTTTCATTAAGTAATATGCAGGCCGGTGCCTTAGGGAGCTGGACGCTTGCAGGCATGGCTATCGGCGGTTTTTTTGGTGGCTGGGCTTGTGACCGTTTTGGCCGGGTTCGTGTGATCGTCATTGCCATTGCATTATTTTCTTCATTAACCTTCTGGTTAGGATTCGTAGAAAGTTATGATCAGTTCAAATGGCTGCGCTTTACGTCTGCGATTGGACTAGGTGCTCTATATATTGCCTGTAACACACTCATGGCAGAGTATGTACCCACCAAATATCGCTCTACAGTATTGGCAACGCTTATGACTGGCTGGACTTTAGGCTCGGTGGTCGCAACTGTTCTGGCTGGATGGCTATTGCCTGAATTTGGCTGGCGATACCTCTATTATATTGCCATTATTCCAATTGTACTGGCCTTCGCGATGTACTTCTTGGTGCCTGAGCCGAAAGCCTGGTTAGATGCGCGTAAAGCACGCCTGGATGCAAAAGCCAGTGGTATTCTGCAGGAAAAACCAAAAAATACTTTTAAAATGATTTTTGAAGATGCACTTAGCCGTCGCATGTTTATCCTCTGGTCCTTCAGTACCGCATTTTTACAGTTTGGCTATTATGGGGTCAGCAACTGGCTACCGGCGTATTTAGAGACTGATCTGGGAATCAAGTTTAAAGAAATGACCATGTATATGATCGGGACTTTCCTGATCATGATGTGTACCAAAGTTATTGCTGGTTTTATCGCTGACCGGATTGGCCGTCGTGCGGTATTTGCTTTCGGCACTATGGGTACTGCAATTTTTATCCCTGTGATTGTCTTTGGTAATACGCCGGATAATATCCTCTGGCTGATGTTATTTTTCGGTTTTCTCTATGGTATTCCATACGGTATTAATGCGACTTACATGACAGAAAGCTTCTCCACCAAAGTGCGTGGAACAGCAGTGGGTGGGGCATATAACGTAGGCCGACTGGGTGCGGTGTTTGCACCTCTTACCATTGGCTATTTTGCTCAAGGAGGCTCAATTGGTACCGGCTTACTGATTATGGGCATTGCCTATTTTCTTTGCGGCCTGATACCCGCTTTCTTTATTAAAGACCGCTTATTTGATCCACAAAAGGCAGATTAATCTGCACTCGTAATATAGATAGAACATGCTAGGAAGCAATATGATGAATAAAATCACGCAGGATATCGAGACGGTACTTAAGCAAATTCCTGATGGTGCACACATTATGACCAGTGGTTTTGGCCTGGCAGGTCAGCCGGTAGAATTAATCGAAGCATTAATTGACTTTGGTCCTAGAGACTTAACCATTATTAACAACAATGCAGCTTCTGGAGATCGTGGTCTAACCAATCTGCTGTTGTCTGGACTGGTTAAAAAAATGATCTGTTCATTTCCACGAGCCAATAACTCAACCGTCTTTGAAGATCTGTATAAAGCCGGAAAAGTTGAGCTGGAACTGGTGCCACAAGGCAATCTGGCCTGCCGTATTCAGGCAGCCGGTGCAGGCTTAGGAGCTGTTTTTACTCCAACCGGTTTTGGTACCAAAATAGCTGAGGGTAAAGAAACCCGTAATATCAATGGAAAAGATTATGTGCTGGAATATCCGATACATGCTGATTATGCCTTGGTTTATGCCAATCAGGCAGATCAGTGGGGCAACTTGACCTACCGTAAGGCAGCACGGAATTTTGGTCCGATCATGGCCAAAGCAGCAAAAACCACCATTGCACAAGTCCATCAAGTTGTGGAACTGGGAGAACTTGATCCAGAGATCATTGTAACGCCAGGAATTTTTGTACAGCATGTGGTCAAGGTTGGAGATATTAAATAATGAATATTCAAAAACGTAGTCGTGAACAGATTGTAGCTAAAGTTGCACAAGACATTCCAACCGGCTCTTTTGTAAATTTGGGTATTGGTTTACCGACACGCGTAGCAGGTTATTTAAAACCTGAACAAGGAGTAATTCTACACTCGGAAAATGGCGTTTTAGGTTTTGCTGCATTGAGTGATCCTGAACAGGCAGATGATGATCTGATTAACGCCGGCAAAGAACTCGTAAGCATGTTGCAAGGTGGCAGTTTTATGAATTCTGCCGACTCTTTCGATATCATGCGAGGCGGGCATCTGGATATCTGTATCATGGGGGCTTTTCAGGTCGCTATTAATGGTGATCTGGCGAACTGGCATACCGGTAATGCTGATGCTGTACCTGCTGTAGGCGGTGCGATGGATCTGGCAGTGGGTGCTCGCTGTGTCTATGTTTGCATGGAACATGTGACCAAAAACGGTGAGGCAAAAATTGTTGAAGAACTGAGTTATCCCTTAACAGGTAAACATTGTGTCAACCGTATTTATACCGATCTCTGTGTGATTGAATTAAAAGACAACCAGGCTCAGGTTATTGAAATAGTGGATGGCTTAAGTTTTGAAGAATTGCAACGGCAGACTGGCTGTAAATTAGTGGACTGTCGTCAACAAGCAGCCTAAAAATAAGTCCGTAATATTCTGATTGAGTAAAAGTATAGTTTTAGATCACAGCTTCGGCTGTGATTTTTAAATTTTAGAATTATTATCAAATACACGTAATATTGACCATATTTCCGTATTTTAAAGATATAAATACAAACTTTTGCTAATGATTATTTTAATAATAAGTCTAAAATGTTAACAAGCTAAGGAAGGTGATAGTCTGAATGAATAATAATTGTGATGATCAAGAAATTTTTCATATTTTTAATCTGATTGGTCGCCATACTGAACTTAAGCCTATCCTCGATGTCATTAGCCAGTGGCTTGAATCGCGCATTCCAGATGCGCTTGTCACCATTATGCTCTATCAGGATGACACCCAAACTTTAAATGTTATAAGTGGCAAACAGCACTTTTCAAAAGAGTACTGTAATGCTATTCAAGATTTGAAAATTGGGCCAAATCAAGGATCGTGTGGCGTAGCTGCTTTCTTACGTCAGTTGGTCATTAGTCCGAATTTAATGAAAGACCCAAACTGGCAGTCTTACCGTGCTTTGGTAAATGCAGAAAAATTGTCTAGCTGCTGGTCTATGCCGATTATTAATGCTTCAGATATTTTGTACGGAACGTTTGCCACTTATTATCGAACACCGAAAATACCGACTGAACATCATATTCAGCTTTTACAGCAAGCGGCAAAATTAGTTGCCCTCGCAATCGAGCTTGATCAGGAACGTCAAAAAAGACATGAGCTTAATGAAAAATACAGCTCATTTTATACCTATCATCCAGATATTATTTTTGAACTTGACCTGCAGGGACATGTGCTTAATACCAATATTGCTTGCGAAGAAATTACAGGTTTTTCTAAAGCGCAAATTCATGGTCAGCACTATTGTGCCTTCATACCGCCCGAATTCCATGAACTTGCGAATGTTTCATTTTCAGAAGCAGCGCAAGGTAAATCTCAACATTATGAACTTCCAATTTATAATGTTGCAGGCGATATCTCATGGCTGGATCTGACCAATTTACCGATTATTCAAAATCAGAAAGTCACCGGTATTATTGGCATTGCCCGAGATATTACTGTATCGCGTGAAAACAAGGAGTCTCTACGATTATTAAAACGTGGGGTAGAGGCTAGTCCGAATAGTCTTTTTATTACCGATGTCTCTGAAGAAAGGCTAATGGTGTATGTGAATCCAGCTTTTCTAAAGCTCACCGGTTATACGGCAGCAGAAGTACTAGGGCAAAGCTGCTTTTTCTTACAGGGTCCAGATACTGATCCGGATCAGATTGCATTACTCAAGCAAGCAGTTAAAGAACAAAAAGAAATTCAGGTAACTATAAAAAGTTACTGTAAAGATGGCAGCTGGTTCTGGAATCGTTTAACCCTAGGTCCTATTTTTGACCAGACAGGAACCTGCACCCATTTTTTGGGGATTCAGGAAGATATTACTCAGCAACGTATTCACGAAGAATATATTCAGCATCAGCATACTCATGATCATTTAACCGGTTTACCGAACCAGCATGCATTCAAACAGATTCTGGAAAATATTTTTGAAGCACAGCACGAGAGCTCACAACCTTTAGTCTTGCTGTATATAGATCTGGATGATTTTAAAAATATAAATGACAGCTTAGGTCATCTGGTGGGTGACCAGATTCTCAAAAGTGTGGGCGAGCGGCTGCAAAAATTTGTTCAAGGCAATAATGTGCTATGCCGCTTCGCTGAAGATGAATTCATTTTGCTGCTCTCAGGGACAGATGAGCACACTGAAGTCGAGGTGATTGCTGGAGAAATTCTTGATCTTCTTTCCATGCTGTTTATCGTCGATCAGTACAAAATACATTTAAGTGCCAGCATTGGTATTGTGGCAGATGACAGTTCGATTCATCATTCTTCTGAATTGATTTATCAGTCTGTTTTGGCGATGCAGGAAGCCAAAAGACAAGGTCGTAATATGTGGCAGTGGTATGAAAAAACCAGAATGCAGCCTGTCGCAGAAATAGACTATACTAATCTGCGTCTGGAACTCATGGAAGCGATCAATCAGGAAAATTTTGACCTGTTCTATCAGCCGTTGATTCATCCTGAAACTGGACTGGTAACAGGTGTAGAAGCTTTAATCCGTTGGTGCCATCCACAGCAGGGTTATATTTCCCCAGCGATTTTTATTCCACTTGCAGAAAGAACCGGGCAAATTATTAGCGTAGGTCAATGGGTATTGGAAAAGGCCTGTCTAGATATTGCGGAGTGGAACAAGACGCACAATAGCCAGATCACAGTATCGGTGAATATTTCTCCTTTGCAATTCCGTAGAGCAGGCTTTTTGCAGGTACTTGAACATGCGCTTGAACTCAGTCAATTACCGCCGGAATTACTTAAAATTGAAATTACGGAAGGTGTCATCATTAATGGTGCAGATCGAACGATAGAAATTTTGAAAGCAGTACGTGCTTTAGGTGTACAGGTTGCCATTGATGATTTTGGTACAGGTTATTCGAGTCTCAGTTATCTGCGTCGCTTGCCGATTAATCAAATCAAGTTAGACCGTAGTTTTATTGAAGAACTGACCCTCGATGGTCAGGATGCTGCAATTGTGCAATCGATTATTCACTTGGCACATCAGCTGGATTTGGAAGTTGTCGCGGAAGGGGTCGAAACTTTAAGTCAGGCCAGTTTGCTCTATCAACAGGGTTGTGATCTGCTACAAGGCTTCTTTTATGCAAAACCTGCGCCTTTAACTGAATTGAAGCCTGTTTATCTCGCAATGGAAAATAGTAAATTGAATTAACTCTAAAAAGTTAAGATATCAATATTTTCAACCGCTTTTCAGATAGAAAGACAATGATAAACAGGTCTAAAGAATTTTCCTATTTTATGAGCGTATCATCTTTAGAATTTGCACTTGGTACAGAAAGCGGGATAAAAAAATAAGCTTTTTAACCCCCAAAGGTTTTTAACAGTATCTAAGGCTCAGGCTGAATATTGGCTAAATTTCTTTCTTGGTTTAAATCATAATAGTTAATCACAAAGATCAACACGGCAAAAATAAAACCTAAAATGACACAGGCAGACCAGCCATAGCTTTTCCATAAATGCAGCGATAAAAATGCACCCAGACCGGCACCTGAAAAATAACAGGTCATATAGATGGCATTAATCCGCGAGCGAGCCTGCATTGAAATTCGATAGACCAGATTCTGGTTCAAGACATGCAAACAGGAAATTCCAAAATAAGCCAGAATTAAGCCCAAGATATAAATCCATAAATAATTCTGGGCAAAGAATAAAGGAATCCAGGCCAGAATCAGTCCGCACGTAGCCAGATGCGCAATCCATTTTTCCCGATGCCTGCCAATCATTTTACCGGTCCACTGAGAGGACCAGATGCCGACCACCCCCACAATGCCCATGAGGCCAATCTGGAAATCATTAAAATGATAAGGTGCTTCAGCCAGAATAAAAGTCATGGTAGTAAAGATAATACTCAGCATGCCAAAACCCAAACCTCCGATCATACTACGCCGGATCAGCATGGGTTCTGTGCGTGCAAAGGTAAATAGTGAGCGATAAATTTGCAATATATTCATCTGCAACTGGCTCTTAGCGCTTGGTAACTGGAACCACATGGCCAGACTCAGCAGAAGAATTGCACAACCACTAAACAAGTACACCGCATGCCAGGACCATAAAGTAGAAATCAGTCCGGCCACGGTACGGGCAAACAGAATGCCGACCAGAACACCACTCATGAGTAGGCCAACGACTTCGGCACTTTTATCACGCTGCGACAGGCTGGCGGCAAAAGGAATCAGAATCTGGGTGGTGATCGAACAAAAAGAGGCGAGCAGGGTAAAGCCATACAACATATGCAGATTGGTACTGGCTGAAAGCCCAATAAGCGCCAATCCGGTACAGAACATCAAACTGCAGATATACAACCGTTTTTCGAACAAGTCACCCAAAGGGACAAACAAAAATAATCCGGTGGCATAGCCAATCTGGGTCAGTACTACAGTCCAGCCAGACTGAGCCACACTGATCTGCAGATCCTCTGCAATAGAATAAATCAAGGGCTGGTTAAAATAGTTACAACCTGCGCAGAGTGCGCAGGTCATTGCCATCATGAACATGAAACGGCGTGAAATTTGCCCTTGGGCTGACATCCTTGTCTCCTGAGGCTTTAAAAACTATAGTTGGCAGAGAGGTTGATACGCGAAATATCTGCTTCCTTATTGTCAAAGGTTTCACGCTTGCCATGATGATATTCTGCACCCAAATTAATCTTTGGAACAGGAGAATAGATCACGTTAGCCACATAGTCGGTTAAGCGCTTATTGGTTTCCGGATTGGCTTTGGCATAATCGCTAGAATCATCAAAATCAACCACGCTGGCATTAATACTACTACGTAGTTTCGGCGTAAATTTATGCGTGAAGCCAATATTTATACTATTGAACTCATTCAATAAAAGTTCATTATTGATTGGATCGACTGAATAATCGCCACCCCAGGCAGCACCATCGGTTGTTGAACCTTGAGTCAAGAAAGCTGCAATACGCTGATCACCGACCATATGGAAATAGTTCCCCTGAATTGAGTTTTGATCATCTAAACGGTAACGTCCACCAACGCCCACACCCCAGCCAACTTTTTCAATATCACCTGTATCTGTTTGCGCTTGCTTTTGATTGACAAAGCCTTGAGCTAATAAATGAAGAGGGCCTGATTGATGAACATATTTAGTGCTTAAGGCAGGTAAGGCAGAAGAACGATCGCCACCGGCCATGTACTCCAGACCGACATTCCAGGTATTTTCCGGATCAAGTTTGAAAGCATAGCTCACCTGAGGTGTACGTAAGACTGATCCACCCAGGAACAAGCTGTAGTCGACAGCTTCAGTGCTAATCTCTGGTGTTGACATCAATGACCAGGCCTGACCAAACGTCCAGTTATAGTATTTTAAGTGTGCATGACGGATACGTAATCCACCATCGCCTTTACCATTGTTGGTCCAGAAGTCGGCTTCTAAACGAGCAGAAACATTCGGATTGCCTCCTAGATCTTTGGCCAGGAAACCAATCCGGCTGGCAGCCGCAGTAAAATCGGAACGTACAGAATCCGGTTCAGTAAAAGGTACTTTATTAATCTGGTTAATGGTACGGCCACGGGCTTCAGTAGTACTTTTGAAATCGACTGCACCATCAAAGCGGATCAAGCCATAAACATCGACATTATCTACCATTGAACTCAGCGTTTTAGAGTCTTGCGCTTTGGCTTGTTCCTGCTGGTTCTTTAATGCAAGTTGCGCGGCTTTTTGTTGTTCTAGTTCTGCCTGGATTTGCTTTAACTGTGACTCAAGAAATTGCATACGGTCTTCAGAAGCTTCTGCTGAAAATGCCTGTGCTGAAGCAATACCACATAATGTCGCTAAAACTAATTTTTTCATTTCTTAATCCCTAAAGAAATTTTTAATCCTGAATGAAAGGAGACCTTTCTATACTGACGTGTTGTAAATATTTGAAGTGAGGAAGGCAGCGATTTGACCTGCCTTCCGAAGTAGGGTTTATTCTGCTTTTTGCGGATCGTATAAACGGTCTTTAATAAACAGGGCAGGAATCAAACCGCATAGGAAATATGCTGCACCCATTACCAACAGACCTGTACCGATCGAACCATGCATCGCCAGATAACCAATCGTAATTGGCGCAAAGATTGCACCGATACGACCAATATTGAATGCACCGCCCACCGCTGTACCACGAACACCAGTCGGGAAACTTTCGGTTAGATAGGTTGCATTGATGGCATATGGAATACCGTACAGGAAGCCGAAGATTAGCATCAGTACGCCAATGTTATCGGCATTATGCATATACACCACGACAGGGATAAATAGCGCTGTTCCCATGGTGCCGAAAGCAAACACAATACGGCGACCAATTTTATCAGCAACATAACCTGCAATGATTTTGGCAAAAATCATGGTGATGAATGTACCCACCATATACAGTGCCATTTCTTTAAACTTAATGCCTAATTCAGCTTCAAGATAACTTGGCAACCAGTTACTTACACCGAAGTAACCAAATAACAGGAAACCGGAGCTGAAAGACCACAAGATGAACATCTTGCCATGAGTTTTATCTTTAAGAATGGTGATGTATGGATTACCTTTTTTGGTATCGTTATCCACAATCTGACCAGTTCTTTTCATTTCACGGACACGTTTCCATGATTCTGGCTCTGGCACCATAAAGTGCATCAGGATACCCAAAGCTAATGGAGCAATTGTGATCCAGTACAGCATACGCCAGCCGAACTCAGGAATAATCCAGCCTGAAATCATGGTAATCACCAATGAACCTAAAGTGAAACCAGTCATCAATGTTGCCAGTACAGTAGTACGGTATTTGGTCGGTACGTATTCTGACATCAGAGTATTACAGGCAATATATAAACAGCCTAAACCCAAGCAAGAAAGAGTACGTAAAATTGCAAATTCAGTATAAGACTGAGCAAAACCTGAGTAGGCGGATAAGATCGAGAAGGCGATGGTGGCCAGTACAATGACGCGGACACGTCCAAATTTGTCGCATGCCCATCCACCAATAAAGCCTCCGATCCCCATACCTAAAAGAGAATAACTTCCCAAGGCACCCGCCTGTACAGAAGTCAGGCCCCATTCAGCTTTCAGACTGGTCAGACTAAAAGCCAGAATCCCGATATCTGCACCGTCACAGAGCAAAATCAGAAAAGCAAAGATAAAAGCCGTCATCCAAAGACGTTTTGGTGCCTGTTTGATGGTATCCGTGGAGGAGACATCGGTTTTATTGTCTCCTGTTACGATGGTATCGCTTGTCATTCTTATATCCTCTATATATTCAAAGTAGCATTTCCTCTGCTACCGCTAAATCCATTTTTCTTCCTCACGGAAACATAGTTTTCCTGATTTAACAGACTCGCTCTGCACACAACAGCCGCTGCATTTATTATCAGGCTACATTCGATTTTTCATGCTTTACGCTAAATCAAAATCATCTCATTGCTGGAAAATTTGATTTCGTAAATTAACTTTAAGTTCAGCCTTATGGCGATTATTCATTTAAATGAATAATCAGATTGCGTTTAAAATACTTAATTCCGTATTGCGAAATCAATTAATCATAAAATAACCAGATGAACAAGAGTTTTTACTCTATTTTTAGTAAAAAATAACTTTTTTGCATTCTGGAGTTAAAAATCCTTGATTTATAGCTTGAGAAACCTTAGTTTTATATAAAATAAAATTTCGCTATACAAAATAAATGGAGATTTTAATGGAACAGGTAGTTCAAGTAGAACAAGTTTCAGCACATGTAGCGATGGTTAAAATTCATCGACCAGAAGCGAAAAATGCCCTGAATACAGAAGTTCGCCAGAAACTTGCGGCGGCTTTTTTGCAACTGAATGATGATGAAAATGTCCGTGCCATTATTCTTACGGGTGGTGAAACAGATTTCGCAGCAGGAGCCGATCTTAAAGAACTGGCCAATGCAGAAACCATTCAAATGATGCAGCGTCGTACTGAGCGTTACTGGCAAGCCATTGCACAGTGTTCAAAGCCGGTGATTGCAGCTGTAAACGGTTATGCACTTGGCGGTGGCTGTGAACTGGCCATGCATGCGGACATTATTATTGCCGGGAAAAGCGCCCAATTTGGTCAGCCTGAAGTGAAAGTGGGTGTTATGCCGGGTGCCGGTGGTACTCAGCGTTTATTCCGTGCCGTGGGTAAATTTCATGCAATGCGCATCATTATGACGGGTTGTCTGGTACCAGCGCCGGAAGCTTATCAGATTGGCCTGGTGTCTCAAGTAACGGAAGACAGTGAAACCCTGGCAACAGCAATCAAGATGGCTGAAGGCCTAGCGAAAATGCCGCCAATCGCGCTTGAGCAAATCAAGGAAGTGGCTTTATTGGCTGAAGATGTGCCATTAAATGCCGGATTAATGCTGGAACGTAAATCTTTCCAGATGCTGTTTTCTTCAGAAGATCAAAAAGAAGGTATGCAAGCCTTTATTGAAAAACGTAAACCAAATTATCAGGGACGATAAGCATGAGCATTCAAATTCAGAAAATCGGTATTATTGGCGTAGGTACGATGGGTGCGGGCATTGCCCAGATCGCGATTCAGTCCGGCCATAATGTCGTGTTGTTTGATGCCAAAGCGGGTGCTGCTGAACAGGCACAGGAAAAGCTGGCTAAAACATTAAATACCCTGGCTGATAAAGGTAAATTTAGCCATGAAAAAGCTGCTGAAGATCTTGCTCATTTATCCATTGCTCAGCAGATCGAAGACCTGAAAGATTGCGATTTAATCGTTGAAGCGATTATTGAAAATCTAGAAATCAAACAAAAACTGATGCAGCAACTGGAAGGTATCGTAAAACCGGAAGCGATTCTGGCATCTAATACATCTTCATTGTCGATTAGTGCGATTGCTGCTAATTGCAGTCAGCCAGAACGTGTTGCTGGTTATCACTTCTTTAACCCGGTTCCACTGATGAAAGTGGTTGAGGTCATTGAAGGCTTTAATACCCGTGCTGATATTGTGGATGCGCTCACTCAGTTATCTACGAAAATGGGACATCGCCCGGTAAAAGCCAAAGATACCCCGGGATTTATCATTAACCATGCTGGCCGTGCTTTTGGTAGCGAAGCCTATGCGATTCTGAATGAAAATGTCACTCCATTTTATGATATTGACAGGATCTATCGTGACGGAATCGGTTTCAAAATGGGGCCGTTTGAATTAGGTGATCTGACCGGTATGGATGTCTCGCACCCGGTGAGTGAATCGATTTATCATCAGTATTATGAAGAAGCACGTTACCGTCCAAGCGTGATTACCCGTCAGCGTTTTATTGCCAAGCAGTTAGGTCGTAAAACCGGTAAAGGTTTCTATGATTACACTTCGGGTAGCAAAGAAGGTGATGTTGCTCCAGCATTGGTTGAAAAGTTAAGTCAATATCCATCAGTCTGGCTAGGCACCGAATATGACGAAGACCGTCAGGCACTTGAGCAATATCTGCAGCAGTTCAACATTCAGATTGAGCAAACTGAGATACCTTCAGCAGAGGCTTTAATCCTGATTGCCACTTATGGTGAGGATGCAACATCAGCTGCGATCCGTTATCAGCTGGCACCTCAGCAAGTGGTGTGTATCGATCTGCTATATGGTCTGCATAAACACCGTACCTTGATGCCAACTTTTGTCACCCAACCTGAGCTGGTAAAAGCAGCCCAATCGATTTTCAATCTGGATGGTGTGACCGCCAGCGTAATTCAGGAAAGCATCGGCTTTGTGGCTCAACGTGCTTTGGCAATGATTGTGAATCTCGGCTGTGATATTGCCCAGCAAGGCGTTGCAACGGTAGAAGATATCAATATCGCAGTAAAATTAGGCCTTGGCTATCCATATGGGCCAATTGAATGGGGGGATGTGCTGGGAGCTGAAAAAATCCTGAAAATTCTGGATCGCATGACTGCGATTACCCGTGACCAGCGTTACCGTCCAAGTCCTTGGTTGCGTCGCCGTGTTCAGCTTGGTCTACCACTTGTTCATACAACACATTAATTAAAAAGTTAAAGGAATAACACTCATGTTAAATGCATATATTTATGATGGTTTACGTTCACCAATCGGTCGTCATGCAGGAAGTCTGGCAAGCGTACGTCCAGATGATCTGGCAGCGACCGTAATTAAAAACCTGCTGGAAAAAACCGGTATTCCGGCAGCAGATGTAGAAGATGTAATCTTTGGGAGTACCAATCAGGCCGGTGAAGACAGCCGTAATGTGGCACGTTTTGCAGCATTGTTAGCGGGTATGCCGGTAACAGTTCCGGGGCAGACGGTAAACCGCTTATGTGCATCAGGTCTCGGTGCTGTGATTGATTCGGCACGTGCCATCACTGCAGGCGAAGGCGAGTTGTACATTGCTGGTGGCGTAGAAAGTATGACCCGCGCGCCTTTTGTGATGGGCAAAGCAGAAAGTGCTTATTCACGTGATGCCAAAATTTATGACACCACGATTGGTACCCGTTTCCCGAACCGTAAATTTACGGATCAGTTTGGCGCGCACAGCATGCCTGAAACAGGTGATAACGTGGCTGAAGAATTCGGTATTAGCCGTGAACAGGCTGATACCTTTGCTGCTGCATCACAGGCAAAATATCAGGTAGCGAAAGAATCAGGTTTCTTTGAAGGTGAAATTACCCCGATTGAAGTTTCTCAAGGACGCAAATTGCCGCCTAAACAAATTACTGAGGATGAGCATCCACGTGCATCTTCAACATTTGAAGCTTTATCCAAGTTAAAACCGCTATTTGAAGGTGGTGTAGTAACAGCGGGTAATGCATCAGGAATCAATGACGGTGCTGCAGCACTGATTATCGGCAGTGAAAAAGTTCAGGAACAGTATGGCTTAAAACCTTTGGCTCGTATCCTGTCTTCTGCAGCCGCTGGCATTGAGCCACGCATCATGGGTGCAGGCCCAATTGAAGCGATTAAAAAGGCAGTACAACGTGCTGGTTTGACGCTAGACGATATGGATATCATCGAGATTAATGAAGCCTTTGCCAGTCAGGTATTATCTTGCCTGAAAGGTCTGGATGTCGCTTTGGATGATCCGCGTGTCAATCCAAATGGTGGTGCGATTGCCATTGGTCATCCACTGGGCTGTTCGGGTGCGCGTTTGGCTTTAACCGTTGCACGTCAGTTACAGCGTACCGGTAAAAAATATGCCGTGATTAGTCTGTGTATCGGTCTGGGTCAAGGCTTGGCGATGGTGATTGAAAACCCTGAAGCTGCATCACAGCTTTAGTCATAGTCTTAATGCCATGTATCTATGATATGCATGGCATTCTTTATTGGGATTTTTCTTTCAAAATAAAAATCCCTGCACATGCAGGGATTGATTACATCACTGTAATGATTTACTTACGGGCAGTGACTAATAAAGTCGCTGAACCAAAAGCATAAACTTTACCTTCTTTATCGATAATTCGGCCTTCTGAGGTCAGTACATTACGCCCGATCCGGATGACTTCACCAATAGCTGTATAGGTTTCGCCGCTTTTCATCGCTTTCAGCATTTTTACATTCAGGTCAATGGTCGAGAAACTGACACCTGCATCTACTGTCGTATGCACGGCAGCGCCAGTGGCACTATCTAGAACCGTTGCACAAAAGCCGCCATGAATACCACCCTGTAAATTATAATGGCGCTGATCAGGACGCACCTCATATTCCACATAGTTTTCGCGTACCAAGATCAGACGCATGGGAATAATTTCACTCATGGCTGAACTGGAAATTTCCCCATTCTTAATTGCGGTTAGATATTCGAGTCCGTTTAATTGTGATGTTAACATATCAACTCCTTGTAATGATTTATTTCGCTTTATGAAATAATATTCTGTTTTTCTAAAATTATGATATAACAGATAGTGATCGAAATGCTATATTTTTCCAGGATGGAACGATGACAATAAAAAATCTCGTCACAGATGCTGAATGGCAGGCACGTTGTGAACTCGCAGCGCTTTATCGCATTATTGCGCATTACCGGATGACTGATCTAATTGATACCCACATCAGTTTAAGAGTTCCTAATCAGCCTGACTGTTTTCTGATTAATCAGTATGGTGTTGCTTTTGAAAAAATGCGTGCTTCAACGCTGGTCAAGATTAATCATGAAGGGCAGGTCGTAGAAAGCTATGAACAGGACAAGCCGGTGAATATGGCTGGCTTCGTCATCCACTCCGCAATTCACGAAGCACATGCTCATCTGAACTGCGTCATTCATACACATACCGCAGATGGGATAGCCGTTTCTGCCCAGAAACATGGACTTTTGCCAATTTCCCAGCATGCGCTGAAATTTTATCAGCAGGTGGCCTATCACGAATATGAAGGCGTGGCACTCTCAACAGATGAGCAGGAGCGCCTGATTCAGGACCTAGGCGGCCATCGCGCCATGATTTTACGCAATCACGGACTTTTAACGGCTGGCGAAACGATCGCTCGGGCCTTTCATGAAATCTATTTTCTGGAGCGTGCCTGTCAGGCACAGGTGAAGGCCTTAAGTGGCGGTGCTGAATTGCATTATCCAGCAGAAGAAGTCCGAATTAAAACTGCTAAACAGTTCGCCAGTCCGTTGGTAGAACCGATTTTACAGCGTGCCTGGCAGGCTGCGTTATCCCTGATTGAGCATCAATATACGGAGTATGCATCATGATTGTGATATCAAGTACTGTGCCGAACATTGAAGCCATTCTGGTCAAGTCTTTTCAGAAATATGCCCCTGAGAGCAGTTTTTGTACAGTGGACAGCCCGGAAGCAGAGCAGGCGACCACGGCCGCATGCTGGTTTCCAGATCTGGAGAAATTGCAGCAGCTCCCAAAACTTGGCCTGATTCATTCGATTGCGGCAGGAGTCGAGCATTTAAACTTGAATGAGATAAGACCTGATCAAGCCGTGTGCCGGGTACTCGATCCGCATCATCAAAAAGGCATGTTTGATTACCTGCTTTGGGGTGTGCTGTATTTTCAGCGTTATTTTGACCGCATGATTCAGCAACAAAAGCAGCAGCTATGGAAGCAGTATCGTCAGAGTTATAGCCAGCATATCCAGATCGGGATTATGGGTCTTGGGCATATGGGGTCTTATGTAGCGGAACGTCTTGCCGACATGGGCTATCAGGTCTCGGGCTGGGCCAATTCCCCGAAAGAGATTGATCAGGTTAAAAGCTATGTCGGTTCAGAACAGTTGTCCGATTTCCTGGCTCAAAGCCAGATCCTGATTAACCTGTTGCCACTTACAGAAAAAAATACCGGCATTCTATCTGCTGAATTATTCCAGCAACTCCCTGAACAGGCAGCATTAATTCATGTAGGAAGGGGTCAGCATTTAATCGAGCAGGATCTACTCAATGCACTGGATTCCGGCCAGTTACGTGGTGCAATTATCGACGTATTTGAACAGGAGCCATTAGCTGCTGAACATCCATTCTGGCAGCATGAAAAGATCGTAGTTACGCCACATGTCGCCTCACATGCACCCATGTCTGTGGTAGTGGAACAGATTCTGGAAAATGACCGACGCTTAAATCTCGGGCTGGATTTGTGCCATCAGGTAGATGTCAATAAAGGCTATTAATTGTAGGGATACAGGCAAAAAAATAAGGAAATTGATGATGTGGGAAACGATTCAAACTCAGGTTCAGCAAGGCGTCGCAACCTTAAGCTTTAACCGTCCGGATTCACTCAACAGTTTTAACCGGCAAATGCATGAGGAAGTGCAGCAGGTGCTGAAAAACTGGAATACAGATCCGGATATTCGAGTGATTGTGATTCGCGGCAAAGGCTGGGCGTTTTCAGCGGGACAGGATTTAAAAGAACGTGCTGGACAGCTCGGCAATGTGCCTTTGCCACCGCAAGGCTCGCTGGCCAAATACTATAATCCCTTGATTAATCTGATCCGCCAGAGTCCCAAACCGGTAATCGCAGCAGTGAATGGTGTGGCTGCTGGTGCAGGTGCCAATATCGCGCTGGCCTGTGATCTGGTCATTGCCAAGGAAAGTGCCCGATTTATTCAGGCCTTTTCTAAAATTGGCTTGATTCCTGATGCCGGTGGCACCTGGATGTTGCCACGTTTAATCGGTTATGCACGTGCCATGGCACTTACTTTTCTGGGCGAACCGGTGCATGCCAAAGAGGCCGCTGAAATGGGCATGATCTGGAAAATGCTTCCAGATACAGAATTTGATGCTTATATCGACGACATTGCACACCGATTATCTCAACAGCCGACTTATGCGCTGGCTTTAACCAAACAGGCCTTGCAACGCAGTGCTGAAAATAACATAGACCAGCAACTGGAGCTGGAACAAAACCTGCAATATCTGGCTCTGAGCAGTCAGGACTATAAAGAAGGTGTCCAGGCTTTTGTCGAAAAACGCCCTGCACAATTTACCGGATGCTAAGGAGAGCATTTATGAAAATTCAGACCCGTATTACCGAGCTTTTAGGCATTCGCTATCCAATTATTCAGGGCGGCATGATGTGGGTCGGTACCGCAGAAATGGCCAGTGCCGTATCTAATGCAGGTGGCTTGGGAACATTAACGGCATTGACTCAACCGACGCCTGAAGCCTTGGTCAAGGAAATTGCACGCTGCCGAGAAATGACCGATCAGCCTTTTGCGGTCAATCTGACTTTATTGCCCGCTGTGAATCCGCCGCCATATGCAGAATACCGACAGGCGATCATTGAAAGCGGTATCAAAATCGTAGAAACAGCAGGCAACAAGCCACATGAACATATTGAGGCGTTTAAGCAACACGGCATTATTGTCATTCATAAATGTACTTCCGTCCGTCATGCGCTTTCAGCACAAAGAATCGGTGCGGATATCATTTCGATTGATGGTTTTGAATGTGCGGGCCATCCGGGTGAAGACGATATTCCTGGCCTGATTTTAATTCCTGCGGCAGCAGATCAGCTCACTGTGCCGATTGTGGCCAGTGGCGGTTTTGCTGATGGTCGTGGTCTGGTCGCAGCTTTGGCTTTGGGTGCCGAAGGCATCAATATGGGTACACGCTTTTGTGCCACTAAGGAAGCGCCGATCCATTCAAACATCAAACAGTTCTATGTCGATAATGATGAAAGGGCGACACATCTGCTGTATCGACAGTTCCGAAATACCGCCCGTGTTGCCAAAAATGCAGTATCTGATCTAGTGGTTAAAATGAGTGAAGATCCAAATCTGCAATTTGAACAGATTCGTCCCTATGTCAGCGGTTTAAAAGGCAAGCTCGCTTTAGAAAATGGCGATGTGGATGCGGGAGTTCTGACTGCAGGTCAAGTGATGGGATTGATTCATGACATTCCGACTTGTCAGGCGCTGATCGAAAATATCATGCAAGATGCAGAGCAAATTATTCATCAACGTCTGACTCATTTCTTGGCTCGTTGAACCATTTCATTGACGATCAAACAAAAAAGCCATTCCGTCATGAATGGCTTTTTTTCATCCTGAAGATTTTTTATTTTTAAATGGGAAATTTCATCGAATGACTAGATTTTATTCTTTAAATTATATTATAGTGGATTTAAAACATAATTTCGTATTATGAAATTAATTGTCATAAATATACAAATTAGAACTCATACAAGGGAATTACGATGAGAAATTATATTGCGCCATTAAAAGACATGAAGTTTGTCCTGAAAGACCTGTTAAACGTTGAACAGAAATATCAGGGCTATGCAAAATTCGCTGACAAGGTTTCTATGGATATTATGGAGCAATATCTGGAAGTCGCTGCGGACTTTTGCCAAAACGAACTTCTACCGATTAATGCGACAGGCGACCAGCAGGGTTGCCGTTTGCAGGATGGCGTCGTAACCACCCCGGATGGGTTTAAAGCAGCTTATGACAAATATGTAGAACTCGGCTTTACCTCATTAACTGGTGACGAAGCATATGGCGGTCAGGGCTTCCCGACTTTATACCGTATTGCCATTTCTGAAATTATTACTGCAACCAACTGGTCTTGGGGCATGTACCCAGGCCTGTCCCATGGTGCCATGCGTACTTTAGAGCACCACGGTAGCGATGAACAGAAACAGAAATTCCTGGTACCTTTAATTGCAGGTCGCTGGACGGGAACCATGTGCTTGACTGAATCTCATGCCGGTTCTGACCTAGGTTTAATCCGTACCAAAGCAGTGCCAAATGAAGACGGCAGTTACAGCATCAGTGGTGAGAAAATCTTTATCTCAGCCGGTGAACATGACCTGGCTGAAAATATCGTGCATATCGTACTGGCACGTTTGCCAGATGCACCTGCGGGAACCAAAGGTATTTCGCTGTTTATTGTGCCGAAATACAACCTGGATGAAGCAGGTAATGTGGCTTCCCGTAATGGCGTGGTATGTAGCGCTCTTGAACACAAGATGGGCATTCACGGTAACGCGACCTGTGTGCTGAATTTTGATAATGCCAAAGGTTTCCTGATTGGGCCTGAAAATCGCGGCCTAAACTGCATGTTTACCTTTATGAACTCGGCACGTATCGGTACAGCCATTCAAGGCTTGGCAGCAGCAGAGTCTTCTTACCAGGGGGCATTGGCTTATGCCCAAGACCGTCTGGCGATGCGTTCACTTGAAGGTGCGAAAGCGCCAGGCCAACCTGCAGATCCGATTATCGTGCATCCGGCAGTACGTAACATGCTGCTGACTCAAAAGGTGTTTGCAGAAGGTTCACGTGCACTTGCATATTATCTGGCGACCTATGCCGATATCGCTGAAGCCACTGACAGCCCGGAAGAAAAGAAAGCAGCTGAAGACCGTCTAGCATTATTAACCCCTATTGCCAAAGCATTAATGACCGAAACCGGCATAGAAGCGGCTAAACATGGTATGCAGGTTTTCGGTGGTCACGGTTATATTGCTGAACATGGCATGGAACAGATTGCCCGTGATGCACGTATTGCCAGCCTCTATGAAGGAACCACTGAAATTCAGTCCATTGACTTGCTGGCGCGTAAAGTGCTGGGCTCAAAATTGGGTCTGTTGACCGCATTAACCGAGGAAATTCAAGGCTTTGTAAAAGAACATCAACAACATGCCCAGTTTAGCCAGCAAGTTGCACAAGTCAGCCAGTTGACTGAACAATGGCTGGAATTAACCAGAACCATTCAGGAGCAGGCTCAGCAGTCTGCCAATGAAATTGGGGCAGCATCAGTTGACTACCTATATTTCTCTGGTTATGTCGTGTCCGCTTATCTGTGGCTGAAAATGGCAATTACTGCGCAGCAGAAAATTGAAGAAGGTAATACTGATCCGTTCTATGCAGCCAAGATCAAAACTGCACAATTCTTCTTTGCACGTATTTTGCCAAGAACTTCAACCCACTTTGCCAATATTCAGGCGGGTGGTGAAAGCCTGTTTTTACTTGAACCTGAAGAGTTCAAATTCGATTAAAGCTTTTGACCCACGATACTCGTGTCGTGGGTCTTTTTTAATAATTTTTGCATCCTCACCCAATTCAAATATTGAGATTTATTCTCGGATATTGAATAAACCATAAAATAACAAGATCAGGAGTCTATATGGATTTAGACATGATTACTCGACAGTGTCCTTATTCTGATCTGCAACTTACTTTTCATGAAGTCGGACAGCGTTCTGCATTTCCCACTATTATTCTGATTCATGGCACCGGTGGAAATACCGACAAGCATTTCAGCTATATTTTTCCGATGCTGGGTATTCATCAGCGGGTTTTATCCATTGATTTACATACCCCAGATAAAGCTGATCTAAAGGTGACCGATTTTAGCCAGCAGGTTGAAGCACTGATTCAGCATGCGGTTGCAGAAGATGAAATCATTACAGTGGTCGGCTATTCACTCGGTGCCGTGATTGCTGCACAAGTAACAGCCAGTTTAAAACAGCGCGTAGCGCGTTTGATCCTGTTAGCCGGTTGGGCCAAAACCAGCTCGGTGCAACAACTACGTACTGTCATTTGGCAGCAATTATTTACTGAACAATCTGCGGCCTTGCCTCATTTTGTCAATTATTGCCTGTATAGCGATGATTATCTGTCTGCACGAAGCGAACAGCAGGTGTTGGATCTGGCACGCTTTGTCAAACCTTCCCAAGATGCAGCCAAACAGCGTGAACTGAATTATCGCATTGATATTACATCGATCTTGCCTGAGATTCGTGCAGAGACGTTGATTGTGGCTTGCCGTGAAGACCGCATGGTACCTGTAGCGCAAGCTAAACTGCTGTTTGCTTCAATTTCGAACAGTCGCTATATCGAAATTTCTTCAGGACATGCGCTCTATGTCGAAGCGCCAGCCGAAGTGGTGCAACTGGTAAACCAGTTTAGCCAGCATCCAGAACAATATCCGGTGAATCAAAAAATCCAGCCTTATATGCCTTAAAGGAGATAAATAATGCAAGCTCAAGGACAGCGCAGCAAGATTCTAATTGTAGGCAGCGGTTTTGGTGGTTTGGGAATGGCAATCCGCCTTAAACAGCAGGGCATCCACGATTTTAAAATCATTGAACGTGCAGCAGAAGTGGGCGGTACTTGGCGTGACAATACCTATCCCGGAGTCGCCTGTGACGTACCCTCCCATTTATATTCTTTTTCTTTTATTAAAAATCCGGACTGGTCACGCATCTTTCCGCAAGGGGCAGAAATCCAGCGCTATTTAATTCAGGGCTGTGATCAGGAGCAGATTCGTCCACATATTGATTTTCATACGTTGCTGGAAAAAGCCAGCTGGAATGCCAAAGAACGCATCTGGGAAATTCAGACCTCCAAAGGCCCGTATCAGGCAGATTTTTTAATGACTGCAACCGGCCATCTTGCGGATGAACATCTCCCACAAATACCGGGTCTGGAAGAATTTCAAGGCCAGGTGATGCATTCTGCGCGCTGGAATCATCAGGTGAATCTGGATAATCAGCGTGTCGTGGTGGTGGGTTCAGGGGCTTCAGCCGTTCAGCTTGTGCCGGAAATTGCCAAAACAGCAAAAAGCCTAACTGTCTTGCAACGTAGTGCGCCATATATTTTGCCCCGACCAGATCGACCTTATTCTGAGTCAGAAAAACAGCTTTTCCGCAAAGATCCTGACAGTATGTCGGCATTAAGACATGCTTTGTTCTGGGGCAATGAATACAATTTCGCGCAGCGTCGTAACCTGAAAAGTCAGATTGAGCGGGTCAAGAAAAACTGTCTACAGTTTTTGCAGCATCAGGTTTCAGATCCTGAGTTACGGCGTAAACTTACCCCGCATTATGAGCCGGGTTGCAAGCGCTTATTGTTGTCTAATGATTATTATCCGACTTTTCTAAAACCAAATGTCACACTTGAAGACTCAGCATTGGCAGAAGTTACGAAAGACGGTGTATTAAGCCAGGCTGGAAATAAATTTTCTGCAGATATCATCGTATTTGCGACAGGATTTGAAGCGGCGCGTCCACCCTATGCCGCAAAAGTGGTGGGTAAACAGGGTTTAAGCCTGGAACAGCAATGGTCCAGCGGTATGCAGGGTTATCAGTCAACGACCGTACACAACTTTCCAAACCTGTTCATTCTGAATGGGCCAAATACAGGCAGTGGGCATAATTCAGCGCTTTATTTTCTGGAAACCCAGTTTGATCTGGTACTGGATGCCTTGCAGTTTTTTGAGCAGGAACAGATTCAGGTCTTTGAAGCAGATCAAGAGGCTGAAAATAGCTATATGCAGGAGCTACAGCAGCTTTCCCAAGGTAGTGTCTGGTTATCGGAAAGCTGTAAAAGCTGGTATCTGGACCCGGTCAGTCGCAAGCTGACTTTGGTCTGGCCGGATTATGCTCATTCATTTAGGGATAAAAATCAGCATTTTATTCGTAGCGGTTATCACTACCAGTATGTTGAATCGAGACAGCAGAAAGTGGTTTAAAAATATTTAATTAAAATCAAAATCTTATGGTTTAAATGATACAAAATAAATGTAAATCCAGGACAGGAGTATAGTCATGAGCAGTCAGCCATGGATGGAAGAATATAAAAAGTGGAATATCAATCCGGAGTTTACCCGGCCAGATCCTGAGAAAACCCTGAGCACGACAATTGCTGAGAATTTGGTAAAATTTCAGGATAAAACCGCATTTATCTATCTGGATCGTAAATTCAGCTATCACGATATCGATGTGTATAGCCAGAAACTGGCAAGCTATTTACAGAGCCTTGGGCTGACTGCTGGCAGCCGTATTGCGGTGATGCTGCCTAATATTATTCAATATCCAATCGCGACCTTTGCCATTATTCGGGCCGGTTATGTGCTGGTCAATGTCAACCCCATGTACACCCAGCGCGAGCTCTATCATCAGCTACAGGATTCAGGTGCAGAAGCCTTGATTATCCTGGGACAGACTTTGGAGCAATTAACAGCACTAGATGAATGTCCTCAACTCAAATATGTCATTTCAACGCATCCGCTGGATTTTATTCAAGAGCAACCAAGTGCTATTTATAGTCAGGCAGCACAATATCCGGATAAACAGTTTTCTGACTTTAGACAGGCAATAAATCAGGTAGAGATTATTGATTTTGAACCGCCTGTACAGCATCAGGAAGATACGGTCATTCTGCAATATACGGGAGGTACCACAGGTGTTTCTAAAGGTGCAGAACTGAGCCATCGCAATATTTTATTTAATATCGCCCAGAACAGTACCGTGTTTATCAGCCATTTTGGTGACCGCTATGCCGCTGAAAATGAATATGTATTCTGTGCCTTGCCGCTGTATCACATTTATGGATTTACCATCTGCCTGTTCAGTTACGGTTTAAGCCGTGGTTTCGCCAATGTCCTGATTCCCAATCCGAGAGATCTGGATGCTTTGGTGGATCAATACCAGAAACATCCACCCACTGTTTTCCCCGGGGTGAATACCATGTTTAATGCCTTGGCGCATCATTCACATTTTCGTGAGCTGGATCATTCAAGCCTGAAAACCACAACCGGCGGAGGAGCATCTATTCTGAAAAATACGGCAGAGTTATGGCATGAGGTCACAGGCTGTCAGATTTATGAAGGCTACGGACTTTCTGAAACCTCACCAACTGCAACTTTTAACCCGCCTTTAAGCCGGCGATTTAGTGGCACGATTGGCTTGCCATTGGCAGGGACTGAAATTCTGATTCTGAATGATGAAGGAAAACCTGTAGAACTTAATCAGGCTGGAGAAATCGCCATACGTGGTCCACAGGTGATGAAAGGATACTGGCAGCAACCCGAAGCAACAGCACAGGTATTTACCAAAGATGGATTCTTCCTGACAGGTGATATCGGTTGTATGGACGAACAAGGCTATATCACCATTCTGGACCGCAAAAAAGACATGATTCTGGTCTCCGGATTTAATGTTTATCCAAATGAGCTGGAAGGCGTGCTGTCCAAACATCCTAAAATACTGGAATGTGCAGTGATTGGTATTGATGATGAAAAGTCTGGACAGGTACCCAAGGCATTTATTGTGAAACAGGATGAAACTCTGACCCAAGATGAAGTCATGACTTATCTGAAGCAGCAACTGACCAGTTATAAATTGCCCAAATACATTGAGTTTGTGGCTGGATTACCAAAGTCTGCAGTAGGAAAAATTCTGCGTCGCGAGCTGCCTCGTACTGTTCAGCCGAGCGCCAAAGCCTGTTAAGGAATGATCTAATCCATTATCTTTAAAATAAAAAAGGAATCGCAAGATTCCTTTTTTATTGCTTGCAGGCTTATCGCTGCTGGATGACTTTTTTGCTTTTCAGTTCTTCTATTTCAGCAGAACTTAAATATTGACTCAAAATGGCATCGGTATCTTCACCCAGACAAGGGGGTGCCTTTTTATATTCTACCGGTGTCTTGGAGAGTTTGATCGGTGAACCGATTGAGGTGTAATCTTCACGTAAAGTATGCGGCATCTGAATCACCATATCGCGTGCCAATACCTGTTCTTCTTGCAAAGTCTGTTTCAGGTCATTGATCATTCCTACCGGCACTTTAACCGCATGGATTAAATCCACCCAGGTTTTTGCCGGTTTAGTATAGAAATGAGCCTGTAGAACTATGGTCAATTCTTCACGATGTGTAACACGTCCAGAATTTTTTAAGAAGCGAGGATCTTCTGCCACCTTAGCCAGACCAACGGCCTGACACAAAGCTTGGAATTGCAGATCGTTACCACAGGCGATAATAAATTCACCTTCCTGGGCTTTAAACACCTGATAGGGCACAATATTGGCATGTGCATTTCCGAAGCGACCGGGGACTTTGCCTGAGGTGAGATAATTCATGGCCAGAACAGAGAGGGAAGCAACCTGGGTATCTAACAGCGCCATATCAATATACTGACCTTCACCGGTTTTCTCACGGGACAACAAAGCCGCCTGAATGGCAATTGCGGCATATAAGCCGGTGGTCAGATCGGCAAAGGCCAGACCTGCTTTTTGCGGGCCACCTCCTGGAAGGTCATCACGTTCCCCCGTAACACTCATCATGCCGCCCATACCCTGAACAATGAAGTCATAACCTGGCTCTTGCGCACGCGGACCATTTTGACCAAAGCCAGTAATGGAACAGTACACCAGACGCGGATTTAGCTGGCTCAGACTTTCATAATCCAGCCCATATCGTTTCAACGAACCGGCTTTATAGTTTTCAATGACTACATCACTCTGTTCAGCAAGTTTTTTGATAATACTTTGACCTTCAGGTGTAGATAAATCGATTGCAACCGAATGCTTGCCACGGTTGGCTGACAGGTAATAAGCCGATTCATGGGTATCTTGCTGCTGATTGTTTTTAAGCCAAGGTGGTCCCCAGATACGGGTATCATCCCCATGATCCGGTTTTTCAATCTTGATCACTTCTGCACCCAGATCAGCCAGAATCTGGCTACACCAGGGCCCAGCCAAAATCCGGCTTAAATCCAGTACACGAAATCCTGTTAAGGCACCCATTATTACGCTCCCTGTTCGATCATATTCAAATGACATATCGTTCTTATCCCTCTTTTTAAAGCTATATGAAAATGAAAGAACAATCAACTTTATGATAATAAATTTCGTATAACAAAATAAAACATCTAAAATGATGAATATTCATCTTATTTTCTTTAGCCTGATGCAAATATAAGTATGAACGAAGAACAAGAGGTCACTGATAAAAAGGAAAAAGCGATCTCCCAGACAGGATTAAAAAAGGAGTCAATCAAGTGAATTAAAAACGGATTAGCCTTAAAGCATATTCATTAGCGGAATAGCTTTAAATATAAAAGATCATGAAAACCTAAGGATAGGAAAACAGAGATTTAAATATGACGGATTTAGCGAGAGAATTAGAAAAGATTAAACCTACGACCAAACGAACCCAGCAGATTGCCTTTGTATTTGCCTTTTTGGCACTCTTGGTCGATGGCGCGGACATGCTACTGCTATCCTTCAGCTTAAACAGCCTGAAAGCAGAGTTTGGTCTCAGTAATCTGCAGGCCGGTACACTAGGCAGTTTTACCTTAGCAGGTATGGCGATTGGTGGCTTTATGGGTGGCTGGGCCGTGTACGTACCGTAGTCATTTCAATTCTGATCTTTTCAGTATTAACTGCAGCCTTGGGCTTTACCCAAAATTATGAACAGTTCGCCGTACTACGTTTTCTGTCTGCATTTGGGATCGGGTCTTTATATATTGCAGCTAGTACCCTGATGGCTGAATATGTACCAACCAAATACCGGACTACAATTTTAGGTACCTTACAGGCAGGTTGGACGGTCGGCTATATCGTAGCTACTGTATTGGCAGGTTGGATTATTCCTGAATATGGCTGGCGTACACTGTTTTTTGTCGCGATTATCCCATCCGTCATGGCGATTTTTATCCAGAAACTGGTTCCTGAACCAGAATCGTGGCAGCGTGCAAGATTACTGCGTTTATATGCACCCGCTGAAAAAACCATCAAACAGCCTGTTAAGAAAAGTACCGCCAAAGAAATCTTTGCAGATCCTGCGAATCGCAAGATGTTTATTTTATGGATTTTTACGGCTGGGTTCCTGCAGTTTGGCTATTACGGTGTAAATAACTGGATGCCTGCTTATCTAGAATCTGAATTACACATGAATTTTAAATCAATGGCGGGTTATATGATCGGGACTTATGTCGCCATGATTTTTGGTAAAGTTCTGGCCGGCTTTGCTGCAGACCGTTTAGGTCGACGCGCCGTTTTCTCGTTTGGCGCGATTGGTACGGCAATTTTCCTACCGGTAATTGTGCTGTTCAACACCCCGGATAATATTGCCTATCTGCTGATTTTCTTCGGCTTCCTATATGGCATTCCATATGCGATTAATGCCACATATATGACTGAAAGCTTTGCGACATCGATCCGTGGTACAGCAGTCGGTGGTGCTTATAATGCAGGTCGTATTGGGGCCATGTTTGCACCTGCGATTATTGGCGCGGCAGCCAGCGGTGGTTCAATTGGTCTAGGCTTCCTGATTATGGGCGGTGCTTATTTCTTATGTGGGGCAGTGTCCGGGATTTTCATCAAAGACCGCCAATACGATCCACAAAAGGCATAATGATATTTTAAACAATGATGTTAAAAATGAGCCTCATAAGGGCTCATTTTTTTTATCTATTTATTTTAAAAATAAGTTTTCTATTTTTTATTGGTCCGACTCTTTTTGCAGATGAATACTTTTTAGTCCATCATTTACTTTATTGAGTAGATGAATCAGGGTAATCACATCATCAAAAGCCAGTTTATTTAAGGCCTGTCCATAAAACTCAAAAAAATCATCCTGCAGACTATCCCAGGTCTGAAAACCTTCAGTGGTGAGTGCAACAATTTTGGCACGTCGATCCTGCTCATTGATCACTCGCTCTACCAGTCCATCACGTTCCAGTCTTTTTAATACGGCATCCAGATTTTGTCGGCTTACCCCCAGATATTCGGTCAGATCTGAAAAAGACATTCCTGATTTAACTTTTGGACGGGACAGGGCACCCAGCACTGCCCAATGTACTGGAGATATTTTTAGCTCATTGAGGCACTTGCGGTCCAGGCTGTTGCCCACCTGAAACAGCCGGAAAAAAAGCCGGTTATGAGCAGAATATAAGGATTGATCATATTTTTTTGACAACGTATCACTCACAATATTGGACATCCTCAAAACTGAAATAGCCGAGCCGCGCAGAGTATAACCTATCGCTTTTTCGCACAAACCAGTTTCTATTATAATTTGATTTAAAAATCATAGTGTTTTTGCAGAAATTTTCCTATTTAAATTCTGAGTCAATCAGTTTTATGGTTTGGAAATCTCTCTTTTTCTCCTCACTTCCATTGCGCTCACTCGTCAAATATCTAAGGTTTTCTTCCTAATTTTAAAGGAATAAATTATCTGTCATGCAAAAGACATAATTTGGCCCTAGAATGAAGTCGGATTCAAATTAATCTAAAGCCAAAAAACAATATAGGTCAATACATTGAATAATTAAAAATATTAAGCTAATGATAAATATATAAATAATAATTTATAATTATTATTTTATGTAAATTAATTGACATAAATTCAATCTCTTTCTATTTTAGATAAAACACACCGAATTAAAACAACAGCCAATTAAATTCGACAACAAAATAGCGTAGGGATGAGCAATGAAAGGACTAAAAGACAAGGTTGTGATTGTGACAGGCGGAGCAGGCGGAATTGGTTCAGCCACCTGCCGACGTCTGGCAGAGCAAGGCGCTAAAGTTGCCATTTTTGATATGAATCTGGAAGCGGCTGAAAAGCTGGCAAATGAAATCAATCAATATGGTCAGGCACTGGCAATTCAGTGTGATATTACCTAAATGGACGTGGTTGAGCAGGCGGTTCAAAAAACCAAAACTGAACTCGGTCCAATTGATGGACTGGTCAACAATGCCGGCTGGGATATTTTTAAACCTTTTGTTAAAACCAATCCGCAGGAATGGGAAAAACTGATCCAGATTAATCTGGTCGGTATGCTGAATATGCATTTTGTAGTGCTGAAAGGCATGGTTGAACGCAATTCCGGCAGTATTGTCAATATTGCTTCTGACGCAGCTCGGGTCGGTTCTTCAGGTGAAGCAGTCTATGCGGCCTGTAAAGGCGGCTTGTTATCTTTCTCTAAAACGCTGGCACGTGAACACTCACGTCACAACATCAAAATAAACGTGATTTGCCCGGGACCCACCGATACGGCTTTGCTTGCAGGCGTGACTGAAGGTGCATCAAATCCGGAAAAATTACGTGAAGCCTTTATTCGTGCCATTCCGCTGGGTCGCTCGGGTCAGCCGGATGATTTAGCTTCTGCCATTGCCTTTTTCTTGAGTGATGACGCCAGCTTTATTACCGGGCAGGTACTCAGTGTTTCTGGCGGTTTAACCATGAACGGTTAAACGGACATCATCATTAAATCTCATAATAAACACAGTTCAATCAGATAGATAAAAACAGTACAGGATGTAAAGAAAATGAATTTTGAAGATATCTTATATGAAGTTAAAAACGGTGTTGCCTGGATCACAATTAACCGTCCGGAAAAAATGAATGCCTTCCGTGGCACCACCTGTGACGAACTGATCAAGGCATTGAATAAAGCAGGTTATGACCGTAACGTGGGTGCAATTGTATTGGCAGGCGCGGGTGAGAAAGCTTTCTGTACCGGTGGTGACCAGTCTGCACACGATGGCAATTATGATGGCCGTGGAACGATCGGCTTGCCGATGGAAGAGTTGCATACCGCCATCCGCGATGTACCTAAACCGGTAATTGCACGCGTACAGGGCTATGCTATTGGCGGTGGCAATGTGTTGGCAACCATTTGTGACCTGACCATCTGTTCAGACAAAGCCATTTTTGGCCAGGTTGGTCCGAAAATGGGATCGGTTGATCCGGGCTATGGCACGGCATTTTTAGCGCGTGTGGTAGGTGAGAAGAAGGCCCGTGAAATCTGGTATATGTGCCGCCGTTATTCTGGTCAGGAAGCTGTGGAAATGGGTCTGGCGAATAAATGCGTACCGGCCGATCAACTGGATGCCGAAGTGCAGGCCTGGGCTGAAGAAATCTGTCAGCGTAGTCCGACTGCCATTGCAATTGCCAAACGCAGTTTCAATATGGATACCGCACATCAGGCGGGTATTGCTGGCATGGGCATGTATGCGCTGAAACTTTATTACGATACTGAGGAGTCTCGTGAGGGAGTCAATGCACTGAAAGAAAAACGTCAGCCTGAATTCCGTAAATATGCTAAATAAGGAGACTACTCCATGAAAAAGAATCCTTATATCACTGAAGAACTCGAGTTTTTGGCAGAAACAGCAGAAAAATTTGCCCAGAAATATATTGCTCCCGGCTTTCTGGAACGCGATCAGAGCCGAGTCTTTGACCGTGATCTGGTCAAAAAGATGGGTGAAATGGGTTTTATTGCACCTGAACTGCCGGAACAATACGGCGGTCAGGGCATGGGCAGACTGGCGGCCGGAATTATCCATGAAGCCATTGCCAAGGCAGATTTAAGTTTCTCCTATATCAACCTGCTGGCTTCCCTAAATGGGCAGATTCTGGCCGAACATGGTCAGCCTGAAGTGGTTGAGCCTTGGTTAAAAAAACTCACTGCAGGCGAGGCTATCTTTTCAATAGCCTTGACCGAGCCACGTGGTGGTTCAGATGCAGCGAATTTACGTTTAAAGATTGAACGTGATGGCGATGAATATGTCATTAATGGCGAAAAGACCTCAATTTCTGCGGCCGATCAGGCAGATGCTTCGGTGGTTTTTGGCCGCACTGGCGCCAATGAAGATGGTGCGCATGGCGTGACAGCGCTCTTGGTTCCGATGAATTTACCGGGCATTAGTACCACACGTTTTGACTGTCATGGTCAGCGCGCCATTGGTCGCGGTTCAATCTTTTTTGACAATGTTCGCGTGCCAGTCAATCACCATCTAGGGGATGAAAACAAAGGTTTTGTGCAGGTGATGCAGGGCTTTGATTTTTCACGCGCACTGATTGGCCTGCAGGTCTTGGCCGTTGCACGGGTGAGTCTGGATGAAGCCTGGGAATATGCCGCGCAACGCGAAGCTTTTGGTCAGCCATTGACTGCTTTTCAGGGAGTTTCACATCCTCTCGCGGAATACGAAACTCAGGTTGAGGCTGCACGCTTACTTTGCCTGCAAACCTTATGGCTCAAGGACAATCATCTGCCACATACCTCTGAAGCAGGCATGTGTAAATGGTGGGGGCCAAAACTGGCCTATGATGTGATTCATCAATGTCTGTTGACTTTTGGCCATGCTGGTTATGACCGTGGTGTGATGGAACAGCGTATGCGGGATGTACTCGGTTTCCAGATCGGTGATGGAACAGCACAAATCATAAAAACGATTATTGCGCGGCATAAGGCAGGACGTAAGGCTGTACCAGCTTAAGGAAAATAAGCACAGGCCTGAACTAAAATTATAATGAGGAGTAAGCGAATGGATTTCGATGCGGTTCTGATCCCGGCCAGAAAAGAGGCCATGCTCAAACAGGGATAGTGGTTAAATCAAACGATTCTCGATTTTTTACGCAGTGCCGTAGAAAAAAATCCGGACAAAACAGCTTTGGTAAGCGTTAAGGTTGAGAATCAAACTGAACAGACTTTCAGCTATCAGCAGCTTTGGGACATGACCAATAAAATTGCACTGGGCTTGAGACAACTCGGTGTTGAAAAAAATGATGTGGTGTCTTACCAGTTACTGAACTGGTGGGAGTTTACCTTGTTATATCTGGCTTGTAGCCGTATCGGTGCAGTACTCAATCCGCTTATGCCGATCTTCCGTGAACGTGAACTGGAATTCATGCTCAAACATGGTGAATCTAAAATTTTTGTCGTACCACAAACATTCCGCAATTTTAATCATGAACAACTGGCCAATCAGCTGCAAAACAAGCTGGACACCCTGAAACACGTAGTTGTAGTGAATGGAGAAGGTGAGAATAATTTTGATCGCCTGTTACTCAACCATGGTCTGGAACAGAGTGCTGCAGCTGTTGCTGCACTAAATGGACTGGAATCTGGCCCGGATGACATTACCCAGCTGATCTTTACCTCGGGCACCACAGGTGAACCGAAAGGCGTGATTCATACCGCTAATACCTTGTTTTCCAATATTGTGCCTTATGCCGAACGACTGTATTTAACTGAAAATGATGTGGTGTTAATGGCCTCGCCGATGGCACACCAGACCGGTTTTATGTATGGCCTGATGATGCCAATTCAGCTGAATACCAAAGTGGTGTTGCAGGATGTTTGGGATGTGTCCAAAGCCGTAGATCTAATTCATCAGCATCAGGTGAATTTCACCATGGCCTCGACCCCATTCCTGAATGACCTGTCCAATACCGTGGCGGAACAGCATGACAAGGTTGATTCACTAAAAATTTTCCTGTGTGCTGGTGCACCCATTCCGGGGCCATTGGTACAAAAAGCCCGGGAAATTCTGGGCGTTAAAGTCATATCCGCTTGGGGTATGACCGAATGTGGTGCAGTGACGCTGACCCGACCTGAAGATGAGGATGAACACTCTTTCAATACGGATGGCATCGCTTTACCTGGTGTTGAAATCAAGATCGTGAATAAAAAAGGTCAGACCAAAGCCGTGAATGAATCCGGGCGTTTGATGATCCGCACCTGTTCAAATTTTGGCGGTTATTTAAAACGTCCACATTTGAATGATACGGATGCCGAAGGCTGGTTTGATACTGGCGATATTGCCTATCAGGACGAGCATGGCTATATTCGGATTTGCGGACGTAAGAAGGATGTGATTATTCGTGGTGGAGAAAATATTCCGGTCGCGGAAATTGAATCACTACTTTATAAGCATCCGAATATCGCCACAGTAGCTTTAGTGGCTTATGCAGATGAGCGAATGGGCGAGCGTTCTTGTGCAATCATCAAGCTGAAAGATCAGACAAAGCCGTTAAGTTTTAATGAGCTGGTAGATTTCCTGAAAACTCATAATCTGGCTATGCAGTATCTTCCGGAACGCCTGGAAATCTGGGAGGATATTCCGATGACCCCATCGGGAAAAATCCAGAAGTTTAAACTCAGAGAATTACTGGCTCAGCATATTGCCTCAACGGCAGTTGAAGCGAACTAAATCTGGGAATAAATAGATAAATTAAACCCTGAATAATCTTGCATCATTCAGGGTTTTTCTTATTCAAAAAGAAGCGATCTAAAAGGTTAATACGAATTTTAGATTAACTTCTACTTTAATAATTTTAATAAAGCTTCAGCCGTTGCAGCAGAAGAGGCGGGGTTTTGTCCAGTAATGAGCAGACCATCTTGTTGCACGTATACCTGCCAGTCCTCAGTTTTGGAATATTTTCCACCTTTTTCTTTCAGCATGTCTTCCACTAGAAATGGGACAACATCGGTTAGGCCTACGCCGTCTTCTTCGGTATTAGTAAAACCGGTGACTGTCTTGCCTTCTACAATAGAACGGCCTTCGGCATCTTTGACTTCACGAAGTACACCCGGTGCATGACAGACCAGCGCAACAGGTTTATCTTCCTGTAAAGTCTGCTCAATTAAAGAAATAGAATTCTGGTCTTTGGCTAGATCCCATAATGGACCGTGACCACCCGGATAGAACACGGCATCAAAATCCTGATTTAAGACTTCACTCAGTTTATGCGTATTGGCAAGTGCCTGCATGGCCACTTCATCTGCTTCAAAGCGTTTGGTAGTTTCGGTTTGCGCATCCGGCTCATTACTTTTTGGATCTAATGGTGGCTGACCACCTGCAGGAGAAGCCAAAACTACCTCTGCGCCTGCATCGACAAAGGTGTAATAAGGCGCAGCTAGCTCTTCCAACCAGAAGCCAGTTTTTTTGCCAGTATCGCCCAGCTGGTCATGTGAAGTCAGTACCATCAAGATTTTCATATTATTTTCCTGTAGCTCATTAAAAAACATCGCGAATGATCGACTGTTAATTTAACAAGTCATGAGCGTCAGGAATGTTGTGATACGTTCATTTGCTGTATCGATACGTTGTTGTTTCAGTTGATTTAACTAAAGTACGTAGCCTTGCAAAGTGAACAGTGTGTTCAATATTCATCTGCCCATTAACAGGTCTTGCTGAAGATCGGCTTGTTTACGCAAGAAATCCCAGACCAGTTTAATTTTTGGTTCATGTTGCAGATCGACCAGCGTCAGCATCCAGAAAGTGTGGGTAAAACTGAGCTGCTGACCCAGCACCTCTTTCAGTTCATTTTTATCATTGACCAGAAATTTCGGCAAAATGGCCAGTCCAGCACCTGCACGCACGGCAATTTCCTGCGCCAGAATGCTGTTACTGCGAAAACAGGCACTGACCTGCAAGGGAAGACGCTCTAGCGAATATAGTGCAGTGCTATAGACCAGATCATCAATATAATCGACAAAACGGTGCTGCTGGAGGTCTTCCAGTTTTTTAATTTCCGGATTTTGCTGTAAATAATGCTGGCTGCCATATAGCTTTAAACAGTAATTAGACAAACGAGTAATGATATACGGACCAGATTTGGGCCGGTCAATCGCGATCACAATATCGGCTTCTCGATGTGAAAGTTTGATCGCTTTCGGTACCGGAATCAGGTCAATGGTCAGCAAAGGATAATGCTGGGAAAATTCTGCCAAAAGACGAGCTAAAAATGCCGTGCCAAAACCTTCTGGCGCACCAATCCGGACCCGACCTTGCAAGGGATCATGGCGCTTGTCAATCTGGATAAAGGACTGTTCCATCTGTTCCACACGCGGCACCAGTGCCAGACCTTCCGAGGTTAGTTCATAACCGGTGGCTTCGCGCTTAAACAGTTGCGTACCTAAAGTACTTTCCAGGGCCTGAATCCGCCGCGCTACGGTGCTATGTTCAACCCCGATTAAGCGTGCTGCGTTGGTGAGTGTTTTAGCACGCGCCAAAACTAAAAAAAAGCGTAAATGATCCCAATCTACTTTCATTTTTTATTTAACATCCTGTTAAATTCCTGTGCATATTTGCACAACCATCGTGCACCAATTTCTATTGGTGGTCAAAGTGTTCTTTGTTAGTCTGCTGAAACAGCGTAAAAATTATACGTTAAATAAAAGCCAGTAAAGGCAGATACAACGACAATAACAAACCAGCACGGAGCGACCATGAACGCCATTTCTCATCCACAGCAAAGTACCGGATTCACCACCGCAAAACTCCTCATTAATGGTGAATTTGTCGAATCAAAAACTAGCCATTGGCAAGATATTATCAATCCTGCCACTCAGGAAGTTTTGGGCCAAGTGCCTTTTGCCACTGCTGAAGAAGTCAATGCTGCGATTGCGGCTGCGCAAAATGCCTTTGCCAGCTGGCGCCAGACTCCAATTCAGGCCCGTATGCGAATCATGCTGAAACTGCAGGATCTGATTCGTACCAATTTAAAAAGTATTGCCCAAGTCTTAACGGCAGAACAAGGCAAAACCCTGGCTGATGCCGAAGGTGATATCCAGCGTGGTCTGGAAGTGGTGGAACATGCCTGTTCGATCGGTTCCCTACAAATGGGCGAGTATATTGAAGGGGTGGCACGTGGTGTCGATACCTATACCTTGCAGCAACCACTAGGTGTCTGTGCAGGAATTACACCGTTTAACTTCCCGGCGATGATTCCACTGTGGATGTTCCCGATGGCGATTGTCTGCGGCAATACCTTTGTCTTAAAGCCTTCTGAACAGGATCCACTATCGACCATGATGCTGGTTGAGTTAGCGATTCAGGCAGGTGTGCCGGCAGGCGTACTGAATGTGGTACATGGCGGCAAAGAAGTGGTCGATCTACTGTGTACCCATCGCGATATCAAGGCGATTTCTTTTGTCGGTTCGACTGCAGTCGGCACGCATGTCTATAACCTTGCAGGCCAACACGGCAAGCGTGTGCAGTCGATGATGGGCGCCAAAAACCATGTGGTGGTGATGCCAGATGCGAATAAAGAACAGACCTTAAATGCCTTGGTCGGTGCAGCTTTTGGCGCAGCAGGTCAACGTTGTATGGCACTTTCCGTGGCGGTAATGGTCGGTGAGACCAAGCACTGGGTCGATGAACTGGTCAATAAAACCAAAACCTTAAAGGTGAATGCCGGACATGAACCGAATACCGATGTGGGACCGGTGATTTCAACCCGTGCCAAAGCTCGTGTCATAGATTTGATTAACAGTGGTGTTGAACAGGGCGCAGAACTGTTGCTAGATGGCCGTAATGTACAGGTTCCGGGTTATGAGCAGGGTAATTTTGTCGGTCCAACGATTTTTAACCAGGTCACGACCGAGATGCGCATTTACAAGGAAGAAGTGTTTGGCCCGGTACTGGCGATCATGCATGTCGATACTTTGGAACAGGCGATTGCACTGATTAATGCCAATCCGTTTGGTAATGGCGTTGGACTGTTTACCCAAAATGGCAATACGGCACGTACCTTCCAGAACCAGATTGATATCGGTCAGGTTGGCATTAACATTCCAATTCCTGTACCTGTGCCTTTCTTCAGTTTTACCGGTTCACGCGGTTCAAAATTGGGTGATCTAGGTCCTTATGGCAAACAGGCGGTGCAGTTCTATACCCAGACCAAAACCATTACCAGCCGCTGGTTTGAAGATGACCAGGAAACCACCGGTGTCAATACCACGATCAGTCTGCGTTAAGGAGCATCAGCATGAAGATTGCATTTATTGGTTTAGGCAACATGGGCGGCTCCATGGCGCAAAACTTACTCAAGTCCGGTCATCAGGTTTTTGGTTATGACTTAAGCGCAGTGGCTTTACAGCATTTTGCAGAAGCGGGCGGTATCGTCTGCGACAGTCCACAAGCTGCCGCGAAGCAGGCGGAGATCGTGGTCAGCATGTTGCCCGCGGCCAAGCATGTGCGTGAAGTCTATTTAGGTGAACACGGTATTCTGAAGGTACTTCAATCGGGCAGTTTGTGTATCGACAGCAGCACCATTGATCCGCAAACCATTCAGGAAGTTGCTGTAGCAGCTCAGGTCAAGCAGATTCGCGTCTGTGATGCACCGGTATCCGGCGGTACTTTGGGTGCCAAAGACGGGACCTTGACCTTTATGGTCGGTGCAGATGATGCCACTTTTGAGGCCGTCAAACCGGTTCTCGGCTGTATGGGTAAAAATCTGGTGCATTGTGGTGCGGTGGGAACAGGACAGGTGGCAAAAATCTGTAATAACCTGATTCTGGGAATTTCCATGACTGCGGTGGCTGAAGGGATGGCACTCGGAGCCAAACTGGGCATTGATCCACAGGCCTTGGCTGGCGTGATTAACAGTTCCACTGGACGTTGCTGGAGTTCTGAAATTTATAATCCATGGCCAGATATCTGTGCCAATGCGCCGTCATCGCGGGGTTATACCGACGGTTTTGCCGCACAACTGATGCTCAAAGATTTGGGGCTGGCTGTCGATGCCGCGCAACAGGTGGATCAGCCGGTGGTACTCGGCAGCATGGTACAGAAACTCTATCAACAACTGTGTCAGGAAGGTGATGCCCATCTGGACTTCTCCAGCATCATGCATCAATACACCACGCCACCTGCTTAAAACTTAAAAGATTAGATGGAGCAAGGATTCGCTTCAATAATTACACCCTGTCAGTAATAACGATAAATTCAGGCTGAGGTTTAACATGTTAGATTATCAAACAACGGTTCAAGACTTTGATTTAAACACGGTTGCAAGCCAGTATCTCTCCGGTTCCATGCAGGCAGTAAATGCCTGTTATGAATGCTGTGACCGTCATGCCGATTCCGATGCCATTGCCTTATACTGGCATGGTAAAGATGGCAGAAAAGAACAATATAGTTTTGCCGAACTCAAAAAATATTCCAGCCAGTTTGCCAACTTTTTAAAGTCTCAAGGCATTGGTAAAGGCGACCGCGTTTCCGGATTATTACCACGTACTCCCGAGTTGATCATTACTATTTTGGCAACCTGGCGGATTGGTGCTGTCTATCAACCCTTATTTACGGCCTTTGGTCCCAAAGCCATCGAGCATCGTATTCAGCTGGCGCAAAGCAAGCTGGTGGTGACTGATCTGGCGAATCGGGACAAATTATCCGAGATCAGCAACTGTCCACCGATTGTGACGGTACATGCCGAAACTGAGGCAGAGCGCTATCCGCACGACCTCAGCTTCTGGACGGTATTAAACCGTCAGGCTGAAGCTTGTGAGCTGGAAATCCTGAATGTCGATGATCCATTTTTATTGATGTTTACCTCCGGTACTACTGGACCAGCGAAACCTCTTAAAGTCCCTTTAAAAGCGCTGATTGCTTTTGCAAGCTATATGCAAAATGCCATTGGTCTAACTCCTGAAGATGCTTTCTGGAATATTGCTGATCCCGGCTGGGCCTACGGTTTGTATTACGCGATTACTGGTCCTTTAATGCTTGGACACTCGACCTTATTTTATGAAGGCGGTTTTAATGCAGAAAGTGTCTGCGAAATTGTTAAGGAATATGGCATTACCAATCTGGCCGGTGCACCGACTGCTTATCGCATGATGATGGCGGCCGATCCTGCTCAAATGGCAAAACTACGCGGTAAGTTACGTGTTGTCAGCAGTGCGGGAGAACCGTTAAATCCGGAAGTGATCCGCTGGTTTAAAGAGGTGCTAGATGTGCCGATTTATGACCATTATGGCCAGACCGAAGTCGGGATGGTGGTGTGTAATCATCATGCTTTGGAACATCCGGTCCGTTCAGGTTCGGCAGGCTTTGCCAGCCCGGGTTACCGAATTGCCGTTGTCGATGAACAGGGGCATGAATTAGCAGCTGACATCCCGGGCATCTTAGCGGTTGATATCAGCCAATCTCCGATGATGTGGTTCTCTGGCTATGAAGAAAGCCGTAAATCTCCCTTTGTCGGCCACTACTATTTAACCGGAGATACCGCGGAAATTCATGCCGATGGCAGTATGAGTTTTGTGGGACGTAGTGATGATGTCATTACTACCTCGGGCTATCGGGTGGGGCCGTTTGATGTGGAAAGTGCCTTGCTGGAACACGATGCCGTGATTGAAGCGGCGGTGATTGGCGTACCGGATCCCGAGCGGACCGAAATCATTAAAGCCTTTGTGATTCTGGCTGGTCATTCTCCTGCAACTGCCGAGCTGCAGGAAGAGCTGGGTCAATTTGTGAAAAAGCGTTTATCTGCGCATGCCTATCCGCGTCTGATTGAATTTGTGACCGAATTGCCGAAAACCCCAAGCGGTAAAATTCAACGCTTTTTACTGCGCAATCAGGAAATCAACAAGCAGCAATCCAAAACTGCATAAGCTCATAAAGCCAACAGATTGAATAAGAAGATTAAATAAAGAGATTGAAGGAAGCATCGATGCAATTAACGGAAGAACAACACCTGATTCAGGATATGGCCAAAAGCTTCGCCCAGGAACAGATTAAACCCTTTGCCGGCGAGTGGGATCAAAAAGGCATCTTTCCCAAAGATGCCTTGGCTCAAATGGGAGAGCTGGGTTTTCTGGGGATGCTGATTCCCGAGGAATGGGGCGGTTCGGGCACAGGCACGCTGGCTTATGTCTTGGCCTTAGAAGAAGTCGCTGCGGCTGATGGTGCAACATCCGCGATTATGAGCGTACATAACTCGGTGGGTTGTGTGCCGATTTTCAAGTTCGGCACGGAACAGCAAAAGCAGCAATTTCTAAAGCCTTTGGCCCAAGGTGAAATGATTGGTGCCTTTGCCTTAACCGAACCACATACCGGATCGGATGCTGCCGCGATTAAAACCCGGGCGGTCAAGGACGGCGATCATTACATCATCAATGGCGCCAAACAGTTTATTACTTCTGGCCACAATGCCGGGATGATTATTGTGTTTGCCGTGACTGATCCAGGCGCGGGCAAAAAAGGCATGAGTGCATTTTTAGTGCCGCGCGACACACCTGGCTATGAAGTGATTCGGGTGGAAGAAAAACTCGGCCTGCATGCTTCGGATACCTGTCAGATTGCCTTAACCGATGTCCGCATTCATGAAAGTTTAAGACTCGGTGCCGAAGGCGAAGGTTTAAAAATCGCCTTGGCCAATCTGGAAGGCGGGCGGATCGGTATTGCCGCACAGGCGGTTGGCTTGGCACGTGCCGCATTGGAAGAAGCCACTGTTTATGCGCACGACCGCGTGGCTTTTGGCAAACCTATTTTTGAACAGCAGGCGATTTCTTTCAGGTTGGCCAGTATGGCGACTGAAATTGAAGCGGCACGGCAACTGGTACATTTTGCAGCACGCAAAAAAGAAGCCGGTGAAGCCTGTTTAACCGAAGCCTCCATGGCCAAGCTATTTGCTTCAGAAATGGCAGAACGTGTCTGCTCCAAAGCGCTGCAGATTTTTGGCGGCTACGGTTATCTCAAAGATTTCCCGATTGAGCGGATTTATCGGGATGCGCGGATTTGTCAGATTTATGAAGGCACCAGCGATATTCAGCGCTTGGTGATTGCACGCAGCCTCTAATTTTAAAAGGATTTATCTCATGCAATGGCAAACGATTTTACTCGAACAGCGTAACGGGGTCGGCCTAATTACTTTAAACCGCCCACAAGCGTTAAATGCACTGAATAACCAGCTGATTGTTGAAGTCAATCAGGCACTGGATCAGCTGGAAAAAGATCCGGCAATTGGCTGTATTGTGATTACCGGTTCGGAAAAAGCCTTTGCCGCTGGTGCCGATATTAAAGAAATGGCAGATCTGAATTTTCCGCAAATTTATCTGGATGATTTTTTCAGTCTGGCCGATCGAATTGCGCAGCGTCGTAAACCTTTAATTGCCGCAGTGAGTGGTTATGCTTTGGGTGGTGGTTGCGAACTGGCTTTAATGTGCGACTTTATTTACTGCGCTGATAATGCAAAATTTGGTTTGCCCGAAGTTACCTTAGGCGTGTTGCCCGGCATTGGCGGGACCCAGCGTTTAACCTTGGCGATTGGTAAGGCCAAAGCCATGGAAATGTGCCTGACTGCACGGCAGATGGGGGCGCAGGAAGCGGAACAAAGTGGTTTGGTGGCTCGGGTTTTTGCCAAGGAAGAATTGCTGGAACAAACCCTGCAAGCTGCCGAGAAAATTGCTGAAAAGTCGCTTACTGCCGTGATGATGATTAAAGAATCAATTAATCGGGCCTTTGAAGTGAGCCTGGCTGAAGGCCTGCGCTTTGAACGCCGGGTTTTCCATTCGATTTTTGCCGGTTCCGATCAAAAAGAAGGCATGCAGGCCTTTGTAGAAAAACGCCCAGCCAAATTTACCCATCAATAAAACAAAAATAGGAAAATAAAATGAGTGATGAAAATAATTTAGCGATACGGGTCGCAGGAAGTCTGGGCATTATCAGCCTGGACCGCACCAGCCATTTAAATGCCTTAACCCTGCCAATGATCCAAGGCATTCAGGCGCAACTCGATCAGTGGCTGCATGATCCAGAAGTGCAAGCCATCCTGATCAATTCCAACAGTCCCAAGGCGTTCTGTGCTGGAGGCGACATCCGCTATCTGTATGATAGCTATCAGGCCGGCAATACCCAATATCAGGATTTTTTTGCCACTGAATATAAGATGCTGAGCACCTTGCGTAATTTTCCAAAGGCCGTGATCGTGATGATGGATGGCTATGTACTGGGCGGAGGCTTTGGCCTCGCTCAAGCCTGTCATATCAAAGTTACGAGTGAAAAATCACGTTTTGCCATGCCCGAAACCGCAATTGGTTTTTTCCCAGATGTTGGAGCCACCCATTTCCTGTCCCGACTGGATGAAGTCGGTGTCTATATGGCTTTGACCGGGGAGCAGATCAGTAGCAGTGATGCCTTGTATCTCGATCTGGTGGATTATCATGTGCCGAGTGAGCGTTTTGCTGAATTGGAAGCAGCGTTGATTACTGCGCCTGTGTTAAATTCGATTGAAATCCAGAAAATCATTAGTGGCTATATTACGCATCCGGTAGAAAGCGAGCTGCAAAAACGTGCAGATCTGATTAATCAGCATTTTGGCTATCCAAACCTCAAGGAGATTGAACAGAGCCTTGCTCATACAAGTAATTCAACCGATCAGGAATGGGCTAGTAAAATGCTGGCAATTTTGCAGCAACGTCCGGTTATGGCCAAGCAAACCAGCCTGAAGTTACAGCAAGCCGGACAGAATTTGTCGCTAGAAAAATGTATGCAACTGGAACGGGACTTGCAGGATGTCTGGTTAGAGCAGGGCGACTTTATTGAAGGGGTTCGTGCGCTGATTATTGATAAAGACAAAAATCCACAATGGCGAACTGAGAATGCAAAATTTGAAAAGACCTTGCGAAAGATCTGGCCAGCATGGACTCAGCAGCGTATCGAAAATATTACTTGAGCCTGATGGTCAAAGACCCTCTATAATTACATTATAGAGGGTCTTTGTATCTGTCCCATACTTTCATCGACATGAATTCTATTTAGTGGGACGTTTTCTTTTTCTTGCCGCCACCATCTTGTTTATTGAGCGTCGACCAGGCAATACGTTCGGCTTCTTCCTCAGAATGACCACGTTTTTTTTCGCTTTCTTCAATATGTTCGGCCTGCCGTTTTTGCTTATCGGTATAGGCTAATTTGTCACCTCTAGGCATCTTAATATCCTCATCAGGTTTGGCTTAAATTACTATAACAAGGGTTGGTTTCTATGCAGGTAAGTATTTGTTGGAATCATTTTATAAAAACCTAATTTTTTAAAATATGAAAATCTAAAGATTAAATAGATGAAGATAACGGTCAGCTAGAACCGCTATCTTCTGTGCCAGATTAGCCGTTAATAATACTGCCGCCATTCACATGAATCACCTGACCTGAAATATAGCTGGCTTCTTCACTGGCCAGAAATAAATACGCCGGTGCTACTTCACTTGGCTGGCCCATGCGGCCCATTGGGGTACTTTTACCAAAATCTTTAAGCTGTTCTTCATCAAAACTGCTCGGAATTAATGGTGTCCAGATTGGCCCTGGCGCGACACCATTGACACGAATGCCGGTTTTATTTTTCAATAAATTGGTGGAAAGGCTTCGGGTAAATGTGGTGATGGCACCTTTGGTACTTGCATAGTCAATCAACTGGTCATGTCCGTGATAACTGGTAATACTGGTGGTATTGATAATGCTGTCACCTGCTTGCATATGCGGAATCACCGCCTGAGTCAGGTGGAACATCGACAGAATATTAACATTAAATGTTTTAAGTAATTGCTCGGGCGAGATATCGGCAATACTTTCTTGAGGGTATTGAACCCCGGCATTATTGACCAGAATATTAATCGTTTTAAATTCCTGAAGGGTCTTTTCCACCATTTTCTTGATTTCATCTTGATCTTGTAAATCACATTGAATCAGCAGACAACAGCGGCCTTCATCTTCCACCATTTTTTTGGTGTCCCGTGCATCCTGATCTTCATCCAGATAGCAAATGGCGATATCTGCACCTTCGCGGGCAAATAAGACCGATACAGAACGGCCAATCCCGCTATCACCACCGGTAATCAAGGCAACTTTGCCTTTTAATTTTTCACTGCCTTTATAATGCGGTTTAATAATTTCCGGTACAGGGTCCATTTTGGTTTGCACACCCGGTTGATGGTCTTGTGTTTCAGTTGAAGCTGGGGTTTCAGGATAATGATTCATATCTTTTCCAATTCCAATGATTGTGGCCATATAAGAAAAAATATATTAGAAGCTTTTGGGCAAAATGAGGCTGGACTCAACATTTCATAACAGAATGTATTCGAGATTTATCAATTATTCGTTGAAACGGATCAGGTTGAGCAACCAGAACAGAAAAAGCTGATGAAACAGCTTCTGGCTACACTTTGATAGCTGAGGTGGTCTTGAAAGGTGAAATTTGATTAGGAAAGGTGAGGTATCAACGGAGATTTAAAATCTAGACATACATAAGCATCTCTTTCTGGAAATATATAAGAAAAATGGAGAGCTTGCTAACTCTCCATTTATTTATTCATTCTGATGTGTTTAAAAAATTTCTATAGAAATAAATTAAAGATTATCACTTAAATTAATTCTGGCCTGTGCTGCCTTTTCCTTTTTGACTGAGGTTTTACCCCAGTTAAACTTTTGTGCGCAGATGCCTAAGCCTACAATAAATAATGCAAGCACACTGGTATAAACTACTTCTTTAAAATACGTCCCCTCAATAATCATGGTAATTAAAGCACCGACAATAAAGATAATGACCAGATAAGTGAGCCATGGGAATAACCACATCTTGAATGGAATATTTTGTCCTTCAGCTTCCATTTTTTTACGTAACTTAAGCTGAGAAATCGCAATCGCCAGATAGACATATAAAGATACGGTACCAGTCGCTAACATCAAAACATCATAAATATTCATACTTTCGGTGGCAGTCAGATAAATCGCCACGAAAGAAAACAGGCTTGAAAAGATGACACCTACCCATGGGCTGTTATTGCGGTTGGTTAAACCAAAACTCTTTGGTGCATCTCCACGTTTCGAGAGGGAATAGACCATGCGTGAACAGGTATAAAGTGCGGAGTTAAAGCAGCTACATACCGAGGTGAGCACGACAAAATTAACAATATGACGCGCTTCTGGAATACCGAGTGCAGTAAGTGCTACGCTATACGTACCCCAGGTCGGATCTTTCAATAAAGGATTATTGTGTGGAATCAGGCAAACTGTGATCAGCATTGAACCGACATAGAATAAAATGATACGCCATACAATTGAATTAGCGGCCTTACGAATTTCCTTGGCTGGATCTTTGGTTTCAGCTGCTGCTACGGTGACAATCTCTGCGCCCATATAAGCAAACATTACACCCAATAAGGCCGTGATCACCGATGAAAACCCATTAGGCATAAAGCCTTGAGCGGTTAGATGAGTTGTACCGCCGAGGATAGAGGCATCGCCCCAAGGCCACAGGTGCATCACGGCCAAACTGCCAAATACCAGGAACAGTACAATGGCAATGACTTTGATCAGGGCAAACCAGAACTCGAATTCACCAAAGTTTTTTACGTCACGGAGGTTAATCCAAACCAGTGCTACAGTGACTAGGAGCATATAGCCCCAGATCGGGATAAATGGAAACCAGCTATTTAGGATTTTCCCGGCGACAAAGGCTTCCCAGCCCATGAGCAAGGTCCAGAAAGACCAGTATAACCAGCCGATGGAAAATCCGGCCCAGCGCCCGATTCCTCGGTCCGCATAGGTTGAAAATGAACCGCTGTCGGGATTCAGTACTGCCATTTCTCCCAGCATACGCATAATGAGTAAAACTAATAGTCCACCTAGAGTATAAGCAATGAGTGCAGCCGGCCCTGCAGAATAGATGACATTACCGGAGCCGACAAAGAGTGCTCCACCAATGACACCGGCAATTGAAATCATGGTGAGATGGCGTGATTTAAGTCCGTTTTTTAAGCCGTTTGATGATTCGGAATTGGAGAAATGTTGATGTTCTGCCATATAATTTCCCTTAATATCAATAGCGTAGCGGCAATAAAATTCCTTATTTGGCTTACGCTATCTTATCCTTTGAAACTGTAACCGAATTCATCAGTGCTTGACCAATATTAAGTTAATCTTAATAAAATAAATCCTTGTAGCCCTATAGACAGGATCACACTTTGATTAAAGTACGGTTACATGCTGTTCATGTATGCGGTTAATTTCTCTTTTTTGTTGTAAAGTGACGAGAGCCATTTTTGAGCAATTCAAAGGAGCCAATTGGCTTAAGAGATAAAAAATATAAGCAGGCCATATTTACAGAAAAATAAAGCCTACCTAAAATATCAGGCTAAAAGCAGGTTTACGTTCCCTTTAAAAATAAATAAAAGCTTTTTGATTTTAAAAATATAATTGTATTGATCCTTAAGTTTTTACTAAGTTAAAGTGCGAATTCCATGCTCACGCAAGCACTTTAACAATATCCCGAAAGCCACCAGAATTTCCTGTTCACTCACACAGGCAAAGCCCAGTAATAATCCTTTCTGCCGAGTGGAATAATGTTTGGTATAGTATTGCGATAAGGCTCTGACCTTGATTCCCAGTTCAAGCGCTTTGGATGCAATCAAGACATCATCACTGCTGCTCGGCAATTTTAAAATCAGATGCAAACCGGCGGCGGTATTGTATTCATGCAGAAAATCTTCACCTAAATGTCGGCGAATCAGGTCAATTAAAAAAGCGTGGCGTTTGCCATACAATAAACGCATCCGTCGGATATGCGCCTCATAATGTCCTTCACGGATAAATTCAGCCAGTGTTTGCTGATCAATTAAGTGACCACCACGATAAAGTTCCGAGGCCACAATTCGTAACGAAGAAAAGAGCTGTTTTGGTACCACTAAATAACCAATGCGCAGGGCTGGATAAATGGTCTTACTGAACGTCCCCATATAAATCACCGGAGAATCCGGCTCTAAACCTTGTAAAGAAGGATAAGGCTGGCCCGAGAACCGGAACTCGCTGTCATAGTCATCTTCAACAATCCAGCTATTATGCTGGCGTGCGAGTGCAATTAACTGTTTGCGCCGTTCTAAACTTAAGTGTGAACCTAAAGGATATTGATGCGACGGCGTCACAAAAATCAGCTTAGGCGGTTTTTTGGGATGTAGATCGGGGATAATCCCTTCCTGATCGACCGGTAAGGAACGTAGATTGACGCCATTAATTCGTAAAATATTACGCGCGCCCCAATAGGCCGGATCTTCGATCCAGACCTCATCGCCTATGTCGCTTAAAGTACGCGAGACCAAATCAATCGCCTGATGGGTGCCTTCGGTAATAATGATCTGATCAGCATCGCACTGCACTGAACGGGCAATTTTCAGATATTCTGCCAGCTCCTGACGCAGTTCCAGAGAGCCACCGGCATTGCTGTAAATCAGGTTATTAACTTGAGGTTCACGGCTCAAACGCGTCTGGATTTTGCTGAAAATATGATGCGGAAATTCGGTCACATCGGGTGCGCCCGGTACAAAGGCTCCCCATTGATAAGGCGAGGCTGCGGAATAGCCGAGCAAGTAGGAACCGCGTTGCGACAGATTGTAATTTTGCTGCGCTTTTTTTTCCGAAACCGCAGCAGAGCTTTGTTCTGCCTTCACCAAAAAGGATTCAGGTAATTTCTCTACCACCCAGGTACCTTGGCCGGTACGCGCATCAACATAACCTTGTGCCTGTAACTGTTCATAGGCATTTAAAACCGTATTACGTGATACCTGAATTTCTTTGGCCAGATCACGCGATGCAGGCAAGCGGGTTTTGGGAGCCAATACGCTATCAATAATCGCGTTACGCAAGCAGCGGAACAGTCGCATCTGTAATGTTCCTGTGACATCTTGCTGCAATCGCTGCAGTAAATAATCTCCAAGCAAGCTACGCAATTGGCTCTCTCCTACAAATTTGAAATGGCTCTCGTGAGAGCGGTATTGCTAGGTGCAAAATAGTCTGATCAGGCAGTCATTGTAAAGTGTCTTGTATGCGTTTTGATCATGTACCTGCGGCTTGAATGCGAGCATACAGGCGGGCAGGCAATATACACAGATACCGATTAAAACTAAAGCGAAAAATCCAGACACTGATTTTGTTTGGAGCTCGCTGAACTAAGACCTGAATCAAGCAATGATTGCCATAACAGCCGAATAGAGATGTGTTGCAGCCGCCAGGACATACGACTGCATATAACAAAAGGATCATAGAATGAACATGATGATGAAAGGATTGACCTACACCGAGCAAGGTACAACGGCCTGGAACAATTATCTTAAGCAACTGGATAAAGTAGCGCCTTATCTGGGTGAGCTGAGTGAACGACTGGACATGCTGCGACGCCCAAAGCGCAGTTTGATTGTCGATGTTCCGGTCATCATGGATGATGGTACGGTTCAGCATTTTGAAGGCTATCGTGTTCAGCACAATTTAACTCGCGGTCCAGGCAAAGGCGGCGTGCGTTTTCATCCAGATGTCAATTTAGATGAGGTGATGGCTCTGTCGGCCTGGATGACGATCAAATGTGCTGCTCTAAATTTACCTTTTGGCGGTGCCAAAGGCGGTGTGCGAGTTGATCCGAGCCAGCTTTCCAAGCGCGAACTGGAACGCTTGACCCGACGTTATACGGCAGAAATCAATTTAATTATTGGGCCGCAAAAAGATATTCCGGCACCGGATGTAGGAACCAATCCGCAAATCATGGCCTGGATGATGGACACCTTTTCCATGAATGCGGGTTCTACGATTACCGGTGTAGTGACCGGAAAGCCGGTGCATTTAGGGGGTTCTTTAGGCCGTAGTAAAGCCACAGGCCGTGGTGTGTTTATTAGCGGTCGTGAAGTTGCCCAGCAAATTGGTCTGGATTTAAAAAATGCCCGGGTCTGTGTACAGGGTTTCGGTAATGTCGGTAGTGAAGCTGCGCTGCTTTTCCAGGAAAATGGCAGCAAAGTGATCTGTGTTCAGGACCATTCTGCCACTCTGTATCAGGAACAGGGAATTGATATTAAAAAGCTGCTTGAATACTCAAATACCCACCATAAAATTCAGGGATTTTCTACCAACGATGAAATTTCTGCATCAGCTTTCTGGACCATTCCCGCCGAAGTCTTTATTCCGGCAGCGCTGGAAGGTGTGATTAATACTCAGGTCGCGCAAAATATTCAGACCAAAATGATTCTAGAAGGTGCCAATGGTCCAACATTGACTGAGGCCGATGAAATTCTGAGTGAGCGTCATATTACCGTGGTGCCAGACGTAATCTGCAATGCGGGTGGCGTGACGGTCAGCTATTTTGAATGGGTTCAGGATTTGGCCAGCTACTTCTGGACCGAGGAAGAGATTAACCAGCGTATGGATGCCAGCATGAAAAATGCGGTACAGGATGTATGGCAAAAAGCAGTTCAGGCCGGATGTTCTTTGCGTACAGCCGCTTATATTCTGGCTTGTGAACGTATTTTAATGGCACGTCAGGAACGAGGGATCTATCCGGGTTAAGCGAAGTTTTTGCAACATGGATTAATTGATTAAACCGACTGGATTTAGTTGATTATTACCCATCCTAAATTTTTGCAATGGATTTTTAAATTGGCTTCTTTATTCAAAAAGGAGCCAATTTTTAGTACAAATATAAATAATTGTTTATGAATAAAATAATTTTATATTTTGACTATTTTACTCGTTTTAAATAGATCAATTGGCTCCTTCTATCTGCTGCAAAGTGGCTCTCGTCTCATACGCATAAAAGCGCAAAATGAACCATATCAGCCAGTCTTTGGCAAATTTCTATCCCAAGATCCGGATAGCAAAATTTACAACGTATGAATCAAGAATGAGGATACAAAATGGACAGTAAACACTCAGCACTGAATGCACGTAAACAGCAGGCGACACCACGTGGTGTTGGGGTCATGTGTCAATGGTACGCAGAGAAAGCAGAAAACTCGACCATTTGGGATGCAGAAGGCAATCAATATATCGACTTTGCGGGCGGGATCGCCGTACTGAATACTGGCCATCGTCACCCTAAAATTATTGCTGCGGTCACTGAACAATTAACCAAATTTACCCATACGGCTTATCAGGTTGTACCATACGAGAGTTACGTTGCTCTGGCAGAACGTATCAATGCACGCGCTCCCATCCAAGGTGCTGCAAAAACCTCATTCTTTTCGACTGGTGCTGAAGCTGTCGAAAATGCAGTTAAAATTGCCCGTGCCCATACTGGCCGTCATGGCATTGTGACTTTTGGTAATGGTTTTCATGGCCGTTCATTTATGACGATGGCCATGACCGGTAAAACTGCACCTTATAAACGCGACTTTGGGGTGATGCCTGGTGGTGTTTTCCATGCCCGTTACCCGGTGGAATCCAAAGGCATTAGCGTAGATGATGCAATGCAAAGCATTGAAGACATTTTCGCAGAAGATATTGCTGCGCATGACGTAGCAGCAATTGTGCTTGAGCCTGTACAAGGCGAAGGCGGATTTAATGTGGTGCCTGCAGAATTCCTGAAACGCTTGCGTGTGCTATGCGATCAAAACGGCATTTTACTGATTGCTGATGAAGTACAGTCTGGTTTTGCGCGTACAGGTAAACTGTTTGCGATGGATTATTATGAGACCAAGCCAGATCTGATTACGATGGCAAAGAGTCTGGGCGGCGGTTTCCCGATTTCAGGCGTTGTGGGTCGTGCTGAAGTGATGGATGCACCAAATCCGGGTGGATTGGGCGGTACTTATGCCGGTAACCCGGTTGCTGTTGCGGCTGCCCATGCGGTACTGGATATCATTGAAGAAGAAGGTCTTTGTGAAAGAGCGAATGATCTAGGCGCAGAACTGGTTGATGTTTTACATGAACTGAAAATGTCTTCTAGCATGGTCAAAGATATTCGTGCACTGGGCTCAATGGTGGCGGTTGAGCTGGAAACTGCGGAACAGGCAAAAGCTGTACAAAACCATGCCATGCAAAATGGTCTGTTAATCCTGACCTGCGGTCGTTATGGTAATGTAATCCGTTTCCTATACCCGCTCACGATTCCGGCAGAACAGTTCCGTGCGGGATTGGCTATCTTGAAACAAGGGTTTGCAATGTCTGTTGCAGCCTAATGAAAGAGTAATGATCATGCTTCAAGCGCAATATAGAGATTTATTACAGCATCCTGATATCAGCTTCGATCAGCCTGCCACGGATGAATATATTGAAGTCAAAGATGCAGCAACCCAAGCCACTTTGGCCTGGGTGAAATCCCATGACCGGACATCTGTAGAACAGCTGATTGCTCGTTCTCAGCAAGCACAGAAAACATGGAAAGCCAAGACAGCACTTGAACGTGCGGATGTGCTTTGGGCCTGGTTCAATCTGATGCAGGAACATAAAGAGTCCCTGGCTCAGATCCTAACTGCTGAACAGGGCAAGCCACTGGCTGAGGCACGGGGTGAAATCGGTTATGCTGCTTCCTTTATCCGCTGGTTTGCTGAGCAGGCACGCCGTATTGATGGTGACGTGTTGACTCCAACGCTTGCCCATCAACGGTTATTGGTCATTAAGCAGGCGATTGGGGTGACAGCGGCCATTACACCGTGGAATTTTCCGGCGGCGATGATTACCCGTAAAGCCGCGCCAGCTCTGGCTGCTGGCTGTTCTATGCTGGTTAAACCGGCTGAACAAACGCCTTTAACCGCCTATGCGCTTGAAGTTTTGGCCTTGCGCGCAGGTTTGCCACAAGATGTATTGCTGCATGTCAGTGGTGATGCGGTTGCAGTGGGTCAGGTCTTATGTGAAAGCGAAACCGTGAAAAAGTTAAGCTTTACCGGCTCAACTCAAGTCGGTCGTATCCTGATGCAGCAATGTGCGCCGACCATCAAAAAACTGTCCTTAGAACTTGGTGGCAATGCGCCAGTTCTGGTCTTTGATGATGCCAATCTCGAACAGGCGGTACAGGGCATCATGGCCAGTAAATTCCGTAATAGTGGACAGACTTGTGTTTGCGCGAACCGGATTTATGTACAAGATGGCATTTATGATGCGCTGGTAGAAAAACTGGTGGCTGCCGTTGCCAAACTAAAAGTCGGTGATGGCCGTGATGAAGCTTCTACCCAAGGTCCATTAATTGATGAGGCTGCGATCGAAAAAGTGCAGTCACATATTGCCGACGCAGTGAGCAAAGGTGCACAGGTGAAAACCGGTGGACAGCGCTCAAATCTGGGCGGTACATTCTTCGAGCCAACGCTTCTGACTGAAGTTACTCAGCAGATGCGTGTGGCAAAAGAAGAAACTTTTGGACCGTTGGCGCCGTTATTCCGTTTCAAGACTGAAGAAGAAGCAATTCAGATGGCGAACGATACAGAATTCGGTCTGGCTACCTATGTATTTACCCAAAGTACAGCACGTCAGTGGCGTGTAGGTGAAGCCTTAGAATACGGTATGGTGGGAATCAATACCGGAGCTATCTCTAATGAGGTTGCGCCATTTGGTGGAGTCAAGCAATCGGGATTAGGCCGTGAAGGGTCTAAATTCGGTATGGATGAATACCTTGAAATGAAATATCTCTGTGTTGATATTTCTTCATAATGACGTTTAGAAAATAAACGTATTCATTAAAAACTGATGAGAAAATATCAGTCTCCAGTGAATCCCGCGTTTAATTTAAACCGGGATTCCTGCGATGGAGCAAGGACTCAATAAACAGATTGGAGCAGGGCATATTTTCAGTTGTTAAACCATTCTTCTTCTCTAAAATTCCCGCAAATATCAATTAAAGCATCAGCTTCTCATCAGGATTTAACCCTGATTTCTAACTTTAAACCAAAAGCATCCAGTAATTTCTGCATAGACTTGAGTGTTGGATTTCCTTCAGGTTGTTCCATTTTCTGTAGAGTCTGGGGAGCAATCTTGGTAATTTTAGCCATATCGTTGAGTGTGAGGTGCAACTCGGTACGAATGAAGCGAGCAACCTGATGAAAAGGCCAGTCAGGATTGTTGCTGACGGTTTCAAGTACAGATAATCTCTTTTGCATCTGTTGAATCGGGGTCAGGGGCTTAAAGCGTTTATCCATAATTCAGCTCCTCCAATTGTTGGCAAATATTATCAATTCGATACTGGCTATTTTCCAGAATTTCAGGTGCCAATTGCAGATACTGCATGTGCTCGAGTAATCCCTGATAAAGTGGTAATTGTTCGATTAACACCGCTTTGATTTCTTTTGGATCAATCATCGTGCTTTCGGCAATCTGTTCAATGACTGAATGCCAAATTGGCATACCACCATGATCATCTCGCTCCCAACGCGTAGTTCGGGCAATACCATCTGGATGTAGCCACATCGGCGCAAAGTCAAATAATGGGGTTAGTTGAATGATTCCGTTATTGAAACGTTGAAGCGCTGTATTACGGGTATGATTGTCCTTATTGCCTAAAGCGACATTGGCAAGATCACGCTTCAAATATTCAAAGATTTCCTGTTTTGGTTCAGTACAGCATTGCATCAACAGGCTACAGATCTGGTTATGGGTCATTCTTACCCCAAAACCGGCTTTTCCTCCCAGAGAAGCAATACTTTCCTGGGCAATTCTTTCAACCTTCCCATCGCTGACTTTACGGTCAAATCGGGGAATAAATAAAGTCTTACCATGCAGCTCCAGTTCCTGATGAACACGAAGTCCCAGATATTGGGCAATTTTCATATATAAGGCTTCGTGCATCAAAATTTTATCTAGATTCTGATCACTGCCACGACTGAATTTCACCAGCCAATGCTGTTTGACCTGATCATCTGTCAGCGTGTGATCCAGATAGAACAGGTCATCGTGACCTTGGGTCAGCAGTAATTTTGGCCACTCGCCCTGAATACCAGAAGAACCGGCAATAAAAAGTCCATAAGAGGCCAAGGATTCAATAAATTTTTCTTGACGTTCTACGACTTGGTCCAGACTAAAGCCATGATTCTGCTGAACAGGGAACTGCCCCTGTAGCCATTCATAAGCCTCTTTAATCCGTAAATTACCAATCGGATTGCCTGCACCCGCTTTTAAAAGCGCCCAGTCTGCTTGTTCCTGAGTATTTTCAGAAAAATTAAGCTGACGGAGTAATTCTTTACGACCATAACCTTGAGGTAACAAATCCATCAGGAAGGCCGGCCAGGTAGATTGCAAGGTATTTTGCACATTTACTGGTAAATGATAGGCTAGCGCATGCCCATCGCTTAGGTTCATATAAGAAATAGCATATTCAAATAGATATGATGTGCGCGTGGCTGCTTGCCATCCAGTTTGTTGTTGACCGACAATCTCAACAATAGCGCAATCCAGCCATTCATCTTCCTGATAAATCTGCAGTGTGCAATATTGATCCATAATTTTATTAAAATAGTAAAGTAAAGTGATTTTATTTATTATATACCTATTTTAATAAAAAACTAATTTTATCTTCTTAAAGTTCTTTATCGTTCTAAAAGTCCTTATCTTCACCAGAACACAAGGCTTATGAGGCTATATAACAATTCTGATAAAAATCACTATATAACCCAATTCATTCAAAAATGAGTTTGGCTAGAGACCTACATCGACATATAGCTAATAAATTTAATAATCCTGTAATTTTAAATATCAGAGGAGCGCTAGCTCTGGTTATTTATTGTGAATCTTTCTTTTGAATAAAATTTTAAGCGGCAAATAAAGGACTAAATCCCCGTTTACGTAGTAATTTTCGGTACATGCTTGAACTCCGATCTGCCGGAAAATGCGCTTCTAAAGATAAGTCCAAAGGTAAATATTCAGGTTTCTGATTTTCTACAATTAAACGATCTTCTTCGAAAATTTTCATATTAAAGGCATAGGCACCTTCAACCGGTAAATCTTTATCATAATTGCGGCAAATAGGTGCAAAAAGTCGTGTTGAACGCGCAGTCATGGGTGAAGCCGCATTCATGATGACCTGCTTGGCATGATTTGGAAAATGAATCGTAAGTGTTGCAGTAAAGGGTAGGCTCACTTCAAAATGACGTAACCATTTAAAATCTTCCTGGCCACGCTGCTCGATTCCGATCGGATAACGTCCCACACTGCTGATATAATCTGCATTAAAACCGACCTCCGTTTCTGTCGTACTATACTCAGGAACTTCTACATCCTCCGGATCGCCAAAAGTGTCTGGATGCACCCAGGCAAAATGAGCCACATCAATAAAACCTTCGAGCTGTCTTCCTGCAAAACATTGAATGTCTATCTGAGGGCAGACCAGTTGCTGATACTCAGCATCATCCCAAAAAGGCATGTTAGGAATATGAGGTTCTGCATCTTTTGTAGCGCTTAATGAACACCAGATCAGACCATACTTTTCTACCGCAGCATAAGTTTTCAAATGGAAACGTTCCGATATTTTATGCTGAGGATGTGCAGGAATACGGTTGCATTTACCTTCATTGCCAAAGCGTAAACCGTGATAACGGCACACCACGCCTTGGCCGTCATTTTTTCCCAAGCTTAAAGGTACACCGCGATGCGGACATGCATCTTTCGCCACCACCAGTTCATCGTTCATTTTATAAATCACCAGAGGCATATCAAGCAGCATGCTACTTGTTGGCTGATCTGTAATATCACGCGCAAGTGCAATCGGATACCAGTACTGAGCCAAAAGATGCCAGTCATGTTCCTCGAATGTCATATGGACTGGTAAGTCGGGACTAAAAGCGGCGATATTTGTATTCATAATGGGTTCTGTGTCATGACCTTTAGCTGGACTATAAAACAGCAATGTGTTCTATGAAATTTCAATTAACAGGACATAGGATTGCGTAAATCAGAACACTGACCAGCGATTAAAAACAAAATAAGCATCTTTCCAGGTTTTTTATGTTCAACCACGCAAATATTGAGATGGGATATTTCTAAGCTTAAATCTCGCTGAAAATATTTTTTTAAAAAGCGTGCTCTCAGTTTCAATGCTCTAGTTTGGCGCATAAATTGCTTATCACGCGTATAGAAAATTGATCATTTACTCAGAATCGACAAGGAATTGATGTGACGACTAGCTACTTACGCGGACAAGAACTTATCGACAGTATTCGCAATGCACCTTATTCGCGTGACCTAATTGGTTATCATGGCGAACCACCAAAAGTGCAATGGCCAAACGGCGCGCGTGTCGCGGTACAGTTTGTGCTGAATTATGAAGAAGGTGGTGAAAACCACATTGAACATGGTGATGCCGGTTCAGAACAGTTTTTATCTGAAATCATCGGTGCTGCCAGCTTTCCAGACAAACATATGTCGATGGATTCGATGTACGAATATGGTTCACGTGCAGGCTTCTGGCGGATTCATCAGGAGTTCCAGAAACGTGGTTTGCCGATGACTATCTTTGGAGTCGGTATGGCCTTAATACGTAATCCTTATGTGGTCGAGGCGATTAAATCAGCTCATTATGATGTGGTTTCACATGGGCAGCGCTGGCTACATTATCAGGACATGCCGCTTGAACTTGAACGTCAGTATATGGATCAGGCGATCAGTGTTCTGGAAAGCCTGTTTGGTGAAGCGCCTATTGGGTGGTATACCGGTCGGGACAGTCCAAACACCCGTCAACTTCTGGCTGAATTTCCTCACATCAAATATGACGCTGATTACTATGGAGATGACTTGCCATTTTGGAGCACCTTGACCAATCAGGCAGGGGAAACACGTCCGCATTTGATTATTCCTTATAGCCTGGATAGCAATGACATGAAATTCAGTTCACCGGGCGGTTTTAATAGCGGGGAACAGTTTTATCAATATCTCAAAGATGCTTTTGATGTGCTCTATGCCGAAGGCGAAACTGCGCCAAAAATGCTGTCGATTGGCATGCACTGCCGTATTTTAGGACGGCCGGGACGTTTTAAAGCTCTACAAAAGTTCCTGGACTACATTCAAAATCATGACAAGGTCTGGATTTGCCGTCGTGGGGATATTGCCGAGCACTGGTATAACCATCATGCGCCATAATCATAAAACATATTGGAAAAGATCAGTTTAGATGCTCTTTTTTGAGTCATGTACTTTATAAAAATAACAAACACATCAGCTTTGGCACTGTTATTGCAAAACCAGTTTTAAATAACCAAGCAATATAAACAGGCGATTGAATAGTGCAACTTGTTGAATTTAATCAAGCATCAGCAGAAGATGCGATGATCTTTTTAAAGCACTGTGTGCAAATACCCAGCTGGTCGACCGAACTTGCAGCAAAACGTCCTTATGCATCGCTTGAGGATATTTTGAATGCAGCGAACCAACAGGCGGCGACCTGGAGTTGGGATGAAATTAAAACTGCGCTGGATAATCATCCCCGTATAGGTGAAAAACAGGCACAGGCTGAATTAAGTGAAATAGAAAAAGACTTTTCCCATCGTGAGCAATCCGGCATTACAGCAGATGACGATACCCAGCTCGCGCTGCTTAAAGGCAATCTTGCCTATGAAAAAAAATATGGGTTTATCTTTCTGATCAAAGCTGCTGGATTGAGCAGTGAAGACGTCCTTCAAGCCCTGAACTATCGTTTGCTGAATGATCCAGAGATTGAGAAACGTATTGTCCATCATCAACTGGCAGAAATTGCCTTGTCACGACTGGCTCAGGAGCTTCATGCATGATTAGCACGCATATTTTAGATACACATCTGGGAAAACCTGCGACAGACGTGGTCATTCGACTTTTTGCTGAAGACGGTCGCCTGATTAGGGAAGCAAAAACCAATGCAGACGGCCGCGTCAGTGATTTCGGCATGACCGAGTTTAAAGCGGGTGCCTATAGTCTTGAGTTCTTTACATCTGCCTATTTTGAAAATTCGGGTTTAGAAACTTTTTTTCCTAAAGCAGTTATTCATTTTTATGTGAAAGATGCGTCCCAGCATTTTCATATTCCTTTACTGATCAGCCCATTCGCGTACTCCACATATCGCGGAAGCTGATTTTATATTTAGACTTTGAGGGTGAGAAAAATGACAGAACAAAGTAAAACAATATCACCTGAACATGAATATTTAGGTGCGGGAAAAAGTGCAGCTTACGGTTTGCAACACGTACTGACTATGTATGGCGGAATTATTGCACCACCTTTAATCGTGGGAACGGCCGCCGGCCTAGAAGCTTATAAAATTGGATTATTGATTGCAGCGGCGCTATTTGTGGGTGGTTTAGCCACAATTTTGCAAACCGTTGGGGGGAAATATATCGGCGCGAAATTACCTTTGGTACAAGGGGTTTCTTTCGCTGGCGTTGCGACGATGGTCGCGATTGTGACCACAGGCGGTGGTTTGCAAGCAGTTTACGGTGCGGTCATTGTCGCCTCATTGATCGGTTTTTTCCTCGCGCCTTATTTCTCCAAAATTATCCGTTTCTTTCCACCAGTCGTGACAGGCTGCGTCATTACTATCATTGGTTTGTCTTTATTACCTGTAGCAGTCCGCTGGATGATGGGCGGCAATCCCAAGGCACCAGAATGGGGAAGTGTCGAAAATATTGGTCTGGCACTCATGACTTTAGCTTTAGTCGTCTGCCTGAATTTGAGCCGACATGCTGCTATTCGTCGCTTGTCTATTTTACTGGCAATTGTTTTAGGTTCAGTACTGGCTTATTTATTCGGTTTTGGTGATTTCTCTAAAGTTGCGAATGGAACATGGATTCAGGTACCCAGCTTCTTCGCCTTTGGACTACCGACTTTTGAGCTCACTGCCATCATTTCCATGCTTATCGTTACGCTAGTGATTATGACCGAAACCACAGCAGATATCATTGCAGTGGGTGAGATTGTAGGTACCAAAGTGGATGCGGATCGTATCTCGAATGGCTTGCGTGCCGATATGTTATCGAGTGCGATGGCACCGGTTTTTGGTTCATTTATGCAAAGTGCTTTTGCGCAAAATGTCGGCTTGGTGGCGATTACCGGAATTAAAAGCCGCTTTGTGGTCGCAGCTGGGGGCATGATTTTAGTCGTGTTGGGTTTACTGCCAATTATGGGACGTTTGATTGCTGCCATTCCTGTACCGGTATTAGGTGGTGCAGGTCTGGTACTTTTTGGAACAGTCGCTGCAAGCGGGATTCGTACCTTGGCTAAAATTGATTATAACGAGCAAAAAAATCTTATCATTGTTGCGACGGCTATTGCAGCCGGCATGATTCCCATTATTGATCATTCCTTTTATGCCAACTTTCCAAAATGGGTGCAAACCTTGTTTCATTCGGGGATTAGCTCAACCTGCTTAATGGCCATTTTACTCAACCTGTTGTTCAATCATCTGAACCTATTTAAAAATAAAAGCACAGCGACTACAGAAATTGTGGCAAAGATTCCACATTAGAAAATTTAAACCAGGATGAAAACAGTCCAGAAAATGGGCTGTTTTTTTTATCAAAAATTAAAAATGTTGGCTTTGTTTTTGCTTAATTCAGAATGTGATTCTTTCATTCCATTGGGGACCCTTATTTATGAAATTCACTCAACTTACTGCTGCAACATTACTTGTATTGGGTGCGGCATCCGCACAGGCAAAACCGATCTGGCAAGACTTCAGTGTCACCGGACTTTATGGAGAAAACTATGAGGTGGTCGATGAGAAACAGGCGACTGCGACCTTTGAATATACGGCAAAAGTAAAATATGCAGATGTCTTCTTCTTCATTGACCGTATGCGCGGCGCAGATGACTTTAAATCAAGTTATTTTGAATTTTCACCACGTTTAAGCTTGGGAGAAGTATCAGGCCAGAAACTTGCCTTTGGTCCGGTCAAGGATGTCTTGGTATCAACGACCTGGGAAGGCGGAGAAGGTTTTGATAACTTCCTCTACGGCGTAGGTTTTGATCTGGATATTCCATATTTCCGTTATGCCAGCATTAATCTTTATCGCGTGAATAATGAGAATATTGATGATGATTACCAGTTGACATTGACCTATGGCGTACCAATTAAACTGGGAACTGAAGAATTCCTGGTGGATGGCTTCCTGGACTGGTCAACAGAAGAGGATGATCATGACAGCGAGATGAACTGGACCACCCAATGGAAATGGAATGTCGGTAAACACATTTCTCCAGAAACCAATTTATATCTGGGAATTGAACATTCTATCTGGAACAACAAATTCGGTATCCCAAATGCCGATGAAAATAATGTCAGTGCTTTAGTGAAATATCACTTCTAGGCAAAGTGATGAAGAAATAAGTTAAAAGCCCTGATAAAAGGGCTTTTTTTAATGCGTTTAAAATACGATCTGGATGTTTTCAGGAAAAGGATGAACATCACAATTTGATCCGCTACCTATACGATCCACTACGACAAACTCGCTGGGTGCTTCAAGGGTCAATAATGGATGATGCCAGGTTCCGGCACGATAATTTATCCCTTGAGAACCATCACTGATAAATACCTGAATCTGACTAATATCGGGCTGTGTATAATCAAGTTCAGGCGCTACAACGATTAAAAATTGCTGGCCGTGCATCGGAATAAAAGCCTGTGATCCTAGAGGATGCCTTTCCAGCATTGAGATTTGAAAAGGAATTGCCGTAGCTTGCATATTTCTAAAAATACTCAGTCCGACCTTGGTGTCACTTTCTACTTCAGCCAGGGCATGATAACGCTCAGTCTGCTGCTCATTGATATGAAAATAATGATTACCCTGACAGGCAATGACTTCTCCAAAAGGCAGAAAACTTTCAGTGCTTAAAGGCTGTATTTTTATACTTTGCATAGACATATCATTGATCACTCAAGCCAATTTTCCCCAGAGACGAATCCGGCTGATGCCACCGTCCGGAATCATGTTGACACGAATATGGGAAATTTTTTCGTGTTGTAAAATTTCATTGATGTAATGATGAATATGATCCATTTGCATAGGTTGGGCTGCTAACAAAAAAGGCCAGAACATGCTTTGTGGAATGAGTTGCTCATCGGTTGCATCCTCAACATAGATGGCTTGAATAGAAACCTCTGCAGGGAAATTTCCCTTAAAATGGGCAGTATCAATTTCAATTTTCTCGATTCGGGCACTGGCGCCTAAAGCCAAAATGCACCAGTCAAATCCTGGAGCACGACGCCGTTTGGTTTCCCAGCCATCGCCCATGTTAATGCCACGTCCCGGATTAATCAGATTGCGTGGATGTCCAAAATGCGCATCGCTATAGGCAACGACACGGCCACCATGTTCTAGTGCCAAAACATCTAGCATTTGATCACTATCTTGCAGATTGATTTTTACCTGACCATAGACCTTAAAACGTGCAATCCCACCGTCAGGATAAATATTCAAACGGACATGGGTAAATATCTGCTTTGCTGAAATCTGAACAATATGATGCTGGCTGGGGCCCAAGACATTATTTTCTATAATGCTGATCCACTCTGCCTGATCAAGATTTCCATCTGGCGCATAACATGCTTGCACAGCAGCAGAGGCCGGATAATTACCGCTAAAAAAAGTCGTATCAATATCCAGTGCCTGTATTTGACCTGCAACAGCAAGTTTAATGATGGCCCAATCATAGCCCGTGTGGCGCTTGCGACGGGTTTCCCAGCCATCCATCCATTTGCCATGCTCATCAAACTTGTCTTCGATAAAGACCGGTGCCTCAAATTGCAACATGCGTTTTGCTTCAGCAAAAAACTCATCTGAACATTCAAGAATTTCTGCGCCAATTCGGGCATCTGCAAGGTTAGTTAACTGCTGTACTGGAGCAGGCAGATCAAAAATTGGAGCTAATAAGGTCGCCATCTTAAATTTCCATCATTGGTATACGTCACATGAATATGCACTTTTATAAATACAAATTTAGGTCTTCTGCCTTTATAAAAACAGGACATTGAAGGAATTTAAAAGCACAGCGTGTGCCAACTCTTGCTATTTTTTTAGTGCATTTTTTTCAGGATGGCACGTTTTTAGCATTTTAGCTGGCAATGAAGATGAAATAGCCAGGAGGAATAGATGGAGATTGCAATTATTGGGGCAGGCATGGGCGGATTAACCACAGGAATTGCACTAAAAAAGTTCGGACATCGGGTCACCATCTATGAGCAGGCAGAACAGATTTTACCTGTCGGTGCTGCAATTTCCTTGTGGTCAAACGGGGTGAAGTGTTTGAACTATCTGGGCTTAACTGAACAGGTAGCAAAGTTAGGTGGCCAGATGAATGACTTAGCCTATATCGATGGTTTGAATGGCGAGGTCATGACGCAGTTTAGTTTGGCGCCGTTAATTGAAGAAGTCGGTCAACGTCCATATCCGGTATCGCGTGCTGAATTACAAAATATGTTAATGGATGCGTTTGGCCGGCAGGATATTCAGCTCGGTAAAAGAATGGTGTCTATTGAGGATAAGGGGCAACACGTTGAAATCGGTTTTCAGGATGGCAGCACTGTTTCTGCAGCATTATTGATTGGCGCAGATGGTACCCATTCCATGACGCGTCAGTATGTATTGGGCAAACAGGTTGAACGCCGTTATGCTGGCTATGTGAACTGGAACGGACTGGTTGAGATCTCTGAAGATTTAGCGCCCGCACAGCAGTGGACCACTTTTGTCGGTGAAGGCAAACGTGCTTCACTGATGCCTGTGGCAGAGCAGCGCTTTTATTTCTTCTTTGATGTGCCATTGCCGGCAGGTCTGGAAAATCAGCGTTCGGAATATAAGACCTTATTAAAGCAGTATTTCTCTGGCTGGTGCCCACAGGTTCAGCGCTTAATTGACAGTATTGACGAACAGAAAACCAATCGCGTCGAAATCCATGATATTGAGCCTTTTACCCAGTTTTATAAGGGCCGTGTGGTAATTTTAGGGGATGCGGCACATAGCACTACACCGGATATCGGACAGGGAGGTTGCCAGGCAATGGAAGATGCGGTCTATTTGGCACGTGCCTTACAAATTAATACGCTAGGTCTGGAAGATGCCCTGAAACGTTATCAGAATAAACGCAATGAACGCGCCAATGAATTGCTGCTACGTGCACGTAAGCGTTGTGATGTCACGCATATGAAAGATGAGCAAATTACCAAAGACTGGTATGCAGACCTACGGAAAGAACAAGGCCCACATATTATGAAAGGCATTATTAGCAATATTGTGGGTAATCCATTGGATTAAAAACAGTTAATTTCATCATTAATATTAAATAAAAGCCGCGATTTTAGTTATCGCGGTTTTTGTTATTTAGGTATGAAAATACTACAGTTGCTGCACCTTGCTTTTTAAGGCTTCCATTTGTTCAATAATATGTTTGATCATCAACTGGGAAACGCGTGAAATCTGGCGTTTAGGCGCCACACAGAGGGCAATGGTCAGCGGATGCAGCCCTTTTTCAGAGATAGGTTTAAAGACCACTTCATCTCGCTCGACATACGGTAAAACATCGAGATAACTAAAAATTCCAATCCCGGTATTCGCCTTAATGAGAGTATTCATCAGGCGGATATCATTCGATTCCGTTTTACGTGCAGGTATAAATTGATGATGTTTATACAGTGCTTGTACATAGTCATGAATAATCAGGGGGTCGGCCGGAATAAAATGGTTGTCGTTCAAGGTATCTGAAAAATAAATCTTTTCTGCTTGAGCAAGAGGATGTGATTTACCCATCACAAAACCTAAAGGCAGTTCCAGAAAATGGAGGACTTCAAGGTGTTGATGAGATTTTGGATTCAGGATCAGGCCAAAATCCAGATCTGCCTCAATCACTTTTTTGGCTACGATTTCACTGTCTGCAACCCGGATATTAAAATTAATCCAGGGATAATTTTCATACATATATTGCACGGACTGCATGACAAAACCATCATTTAAGGCAGAAATTAAACCAAATTCGATGGTCCCACGCGTAAGTCCCTGAATTTCATCAAAGCGAATCCGGGTTTGCTGGAATTCTTTTTGCCATTTCATAACATCGGCATAGAGTAATTCGCCCGCCAGTGTCAGTTTTAAACCATTGGGCAAGCGCTCAAATAACACAATTCCCAGTTCTTCTTCAGCCAGAGCAATTTGCCGATGTACTGCAGACACGGAAATGAATAATTGATCTGCGGCCTTGCGTAAACTTCCCGTTTTCGCCACCGCGATAAAATATTCTGAAAATCGGGAAAAAGGCGTATTCATTAATTTAGTCAAGCGAAGAACCACCTTTTATTCATATCAATATTTGAGATAAACGTGTTTATGCGAGTTTTATGCCAAAGAAGGCAGCTTTAATCGGCAAGTACATTTGTACATGGTTGATGTGTTCTAATTTCAAGAATGAATAGTACGAATCATTCTAATAGACAGAATGACAATAAATTCAGTAATTTCAATCATAAGCAAAGCCAAAATTGCACAGTTATGCACTGTTCAAGGCCTGTAAAAAGAGACCATCCACAGTAAGAATATAGGTTTGATATGAACGCCATTCCAGTCATCAATTTATTCAACAAACCCTGCTATAGCCAGTTTGATGATCAGGACTGGGACATTCTGGCTCGTCACTGGTATCCGGTTGCACGGATTCAGGACGTTTCTACCCAACCGCAACAAGTGACCCTGCTTGATGTCAAACTGGCATTGTACAAAACAGAAAGTGGCGATATTCATCTGGTCCGAGATATCTGTCCACATCGGGGTGTACCCTTAACCAAAGGCTGGGTTTCGGGTGAAAATCTGGTCTGTCCTTATCATGGTCTACACTATAATGGCCAGGGAAAATGTATCAAAATTCCTGCACAACCCGATCTGACCAACATTTCTGAGCGTTTTTCTCTGACTAAATTTCCAGTAGTTAAAAAATATGGCTTGATCTGGACCAGTATTTTTGGCCGTGACGAAGCAAAAGCTAATTTCCCTGTTTTAGCTACCTGGGAGATGCCAGATCATCAGGCAATTTTACCTCCATTTGTGGATATTGCGGGTTCAAGTGGCCGTCAACTGGAAGGCTTTATTGATGTTGCACATTTTGCCTGGGTTCATCAGGGTTCTTTCGCAGATCCTGAAAATCAGGTTGTACCCAAATACACGACAGCACGTACAGATTACGGCCTGCATACCGAATATGTTAGCAGTGTCAGCAACTATCCACATGGTATGCAAGATCTGGCACCGGAAGGCTTTTTGTGGAAACGTGTATTTGATGTCTATCCACCGTTTTCTGCGGTGCTAACCGTACATTTCCCCAAACAGGGACAATTAAAAATTCTCAATGCCTGTTGTCCGGTCTCACACAATAAAACCCGTTTATTTGTACCACTGACACGCAACTTCGATACCACAGGAGATTTACAGGCGGTATATGACTTCAATGCACAAATTTTTGCCGAAGATCAGGACATGGTAGAAAGCCAAAAACCTGAAGAATTACCGCTCGATATTTCTATGGAAGCGCATTTTGAAGCAGATCGCTCTTCAACGACCTATCGTCGAATCTTAGCCGAGTGGGGATTAAGTAAACGTTATATTGTCTAATATATTTTAAAATTTAAAAATATGGATTAAATTTTAAATAGAAACCCTATATTTCAATATAGTGGTTTTTATTTATATTATTTTTGAATGATCAAAATATTATTTATATGTCCTTATTTCTTAATTAAAATTGATTAATATTTTCAAAATTTGGAAATTAAATAAATCAATCCAGGCAAGCTCCGATTAGAGATTTCCAACCTCCTTCAATGAGGAGAGAAAATAAAAATATCTACAGAACATCATCCTTTCGGCGCATTACAAGCTAAACCCAACTATCAAAAAAACTATTAATCTATTTAAATATTAATAATTTATATCAAAAACAATTCCACTCCCTCAATGAGTCTCAATACATGATTCTATCATCTACATCTATCTTTGCTCATGAAAAATATGAAGCTTGGATTAAAAAAAGGAATGCGCAAATTTAAGGCATTTTATTTTATCGCACCACTAATAAGCAAAAATAAAAAATAAATCCATTTGATAAATTAAATTCCCTATCAATCATAAAATAAGCTTTTATAAATTTAATATCATTACGCCTTAATTAAATTATAAAAACAAAAAACATTTTATTTTAAAACCCTATTTTTATTATTTTTAATAAAAACTGGAATGCTTATTGCTAATTATATATTGAACAGACTGAGCACATTTGAGTGAAGTCATTTTAAAGCATGTGTTGTATGACACAGAACAACCAAGAGCAGAATAAAATGAAAGAAAAAAATAGCTTCAAAACCGGATTGAAAAAATTGGTAGGGGTGTTAATGGCAAGCGGTATGATGAGCATGGCCGCTGTCGCCAATGTTCAGGCCCAAGATAAAGCCGCATTTGTTTATATTGGCCCAACCAGTGACCATGGCTGGACCTATTCTCATGATCAAGGCAGGATTAAGGCTGAAAAAACCCTCGCAGGAAAATATAAAACCTCTTATATTGAAAATGTCCCTGAAACAGCAGATGCCGAACGTGTGATCCGCAACCTGGCACAACAAGGCAATAAAGTCATTTTTGCGACTTCGTTTGGTTATATGAATGCAATGGAGAAAGTATCCAAGCAATTTCCAAATACCGTATTTATGCATGCAACCGGTTATAAGCAGGGCAAAAATTTAGGGGTATATGATGTCCGCACCTATGAAGGCGCTTATATGCTAGGTGTGGTCGCAGGGCAAAAAACCAAAAATAATGTTTTGGGCGTAGTTGCGTCTTTTCCAATTCCTGAAGTTATCCGTAATATCAATGCCTATACCCTCGGTGCACAAAGTGTAAATCCAAAAATTAAAACCAAAGTCATTTGGGTGAATTCATGGTTTAACCCGGGCAAAGAACGTGATGCAGCCTTGGCATTGATTGCTCAAGGTGCAGATGTGCTGATGCAAAATACCGATTCTCCGGCAGTGGTACAGGCGGCTGAACAAAAAGGTGTCTTTGCTTTTGGCTGGGACTCTGACATGAGCAAATTTGGCCCTAAAGCGCATCTTGCCGCATCGGTTTTACATTGGGAAAAAATTTACACCCCGGTAATGATGCAAGTCAGCAATAAAACCTGGAAACCAAGTGCAATGTGGTACGGCGTGAAACAAAAAGCAGTCGATATTGAAAGCTTTGGTCCTTCCGTGTCGGCAGCCTCTAAAGCAAAAGCGCTCAGCGTACGTGATGGCATTTTAAAAGGCACACTGCATCCATTTACCGGCCCGATTCATAAACAGGATGGTACATTGGTCTTGGCAAAAGGCAAGCGCCTAGATGATGCGGCACTAAGTAAAATGAATTACTACGTGAAGGGCGTAGAGGGTTCATTACCGAAATAAAGCTTTGCCATTTTGCAATTAAAAATCTTTAAACACTTTGATGTACTTTTCTGCATCCATTTGCATGCCTGACAACCATCGATGGATGCTGAATTGCTACGGCATGGAATAGGGCACTGATGATGACCTCTCAACACGATAGATCTGCTCATGCGCAAGAGTTGAATGCACGTTCTTCTTCAGGTGTACCGCGTTTACAGCTCATCAATATCTGTAAAAGTTACAATTCATTGAAAGCGAATGACCAGATACATTTAACCGTTCAACCTGGGCAGATTCATGCCATTTTGGGTGAAAATGGTGCTGGCAAAAGTACGCTGATGAAAATCATTTATGGAGCAACCAAGGCCAATCAGGGACAAATCCTCTGGAACGGTAAAGAAGTTCATATTGATAACCCGTCGATGGCAAGAAAGCTCGGGATTGGCATGGTCTATCAGCATTTTTCTTTGTTTGAGACTTTGACTGTAGTCGAAAATATTTCGCTGGGACTGGATGAAAAGATTCCTTTAAAAGCTCTAAGTCAAAAAATTATTGCAGTTTCAGAACAATATGGTTTACCCATTGATCCACGCCGCGAAGTACATTCTTTATCGGTAGGTGAGCGGCAACGTGTCGAAATTATTCGTTGTCTTTTGCAAAATCCCGCTTTAATCATTTTAGATGAACCCACCTCGGTACTGACGCCACAAGCGGTACGGCAACTGTTTAAAACTTTACGGTTATTGGCCTCCCAAGGCGTTTCAATTTTATATATCAGTCATAAATTACACGAGATCAAAGAGCTCTGTGATGAAGCGACCATCTTACGCAATGGCCGTGTCACCGGAAATGTTAATCCCAAAGACAACAGTACCAGTGATTTAGCACGCTTAATGATTGGCCGTGATTTACCGACCTATGTACGCCCTGAATATACAGGTGAAAAACAGATATTATTCCAGGTTGAGAATCTCAATTACCAGTCCGACGACCCATTTGGTGTGTCGCTGAAAAATATCAATTTAAATATTTTTGCCGGTGAAATTGTAGGAATTGCCGGGATTTCTGGCAATGGGCAAGCAGAATTACTGTCTTTATTGTCGGGGGAAAACAGCCTGAAACATGGCCGGATGGTTCTGGATCAAATCGATATTTCCCGATTCAGTTCTGGACAACGGCGTGATTTGGGCCTGGGCTTTGTCCCTGAAGAACGTCTGGGCCGAGGAGCAGTCCCGAACATGACACTGTCCCAGAATGCCTTGCTGACCGCATTTCGGCAGAACCTGACGCAATGGGGATTAATCAAGTTTGCACAATGTAAGCTTTTTGCCGAGCACTGTATTGAAAAATTCGGGGTGAAAGCCAGTGGCCCAGAGGCAGAAGCACGTTCCTTGTCCGGTGGAAATCTACAAAAATTTATTGTCGGCCGGGAAATTTTGCAAAACCCGAAATTCCTGATTGTGGCTCAACCGACCTGGGGCGTTGATGTGGGCGCGTCCATGTTTATCCGGCAAACCCTGATTGATCTCTCTCGACAAGGTGTTGCCATTTTGGTGATTTCAGAAGAATTAGAAGAGCTGTTTGAAATCAGTGATCGTCTCTGCGTGTTGGCCAATGGTGAACTATCTCCAGCGATACCTACTCATGAAACCAATACTGAAAATGTTGGAATCTTGATGTCAGGCATTCCAGGCCATGACACTGCGATCATAGTAGAGGAGCAGCAAGCTCATGCTTAATATAACAAAAAAACAAATATACAGGTTGAGAGGAGAGCGACATGCATTTACTGGAACCGCGTGAACATCCCTCTCAAATCATGAAGTGGCTTTCACCGCTCATTGCGCTGCTAGCCATGCTGATTGTCGGTAGTATTCTGTTTTTAATGTTGGGGATTAATCCCGCGCAAGCCATGTACATCTTCTTTATTGAACCGCTGACGTCGTCTTATGGCTGGAGTGAACTGGCAGTGAAAGCCGGGCCTCTGATTCTGATTGCCTTGGGACTGGCGGTCGGATTCCGGGCGAAATTATTCAATATCGGTGCTGAAGGTCAGCTTACCATCGGGGCAATTTTTGGTGGTGGTATTGCGATTTTATTTCATGATCAAATCGGTTGGTGGATTCTTCCGTTAATGATCGTCATGGGGGCACTCGGTGGGGCACTCTGGGGCGCAATTCCTGCCTTGCTGAAAACCCATTTTAATGCCGAAGAAACCCTGACCACCCTGATGATGAATTATGTTGCAGTATGTGTGTTGCTATACCTGGTCAATGGTCCCTGGCGTGATCCGGATGGGATGAACTTCCCTCAATCGGTGGTTTTTAGTGAGAGTGCGACGCTGCCATTCATTGTAGAAGGCACACGCATTAATGCCTCTATTTTTATCACTTTTTTTGCAGTCCTTCTGTTCTGGGTTTTTATGCGTAAAAGTCTGACGGCCTATAAACTGCAAGTCAGCGGTCAGGCACCTTTAGCTGCCAAATACGCAGGTTTTTCTTCCTCCAAAGCGATCTGGATGAGTCTGGTGATTTCCGGAATGATGGCAGGTATTGCCGGAATCTGTGAAGTGGCTGGGCCTATTGGTCAGCTGAATCCGAACCTGTCCCCAGGTTATGGCTATGCAGCGATTATCGTGGCCTATCTAGGTCGTCTCAATCCAATCGGTATTGTGCTGTCAGGCTGTTTTATGGCGCTGATTTATCTGGGCGGCGAAATGGCACAAATGCAGCTCCAGCTTCCGGTCGCGATTACCGGTATTTTCCAGGGGCTGCTGTTGTTTTTCCTGTTGGCTTCCGATGCATTGATTGAAAATCGTTACCGTTTTAGCAAAAAAATGGCGCCACCGGTCCCTCAGCCCACAGCAACTACCCTTTAACCCAATGTTGTCTACAGCAAAAGGAAGCATGATATGGCTTTAGAAATAACTGCAATTCTTGCAGGTACTGTTGCCGCAGCAACACCACTGATTTTCGCAGGTCTGGGGGAATTGGTCACACAGCGGACCGGTGTGATTAATCTTGGAGTAGAAGGGATGATGCTGGTGGGTGCAATTGCAGGTTTTGCTTTTGCTGCGCAATATGATGCCAGTGTATTAAGTGCCTTATTGATGGGTGGTCTGGCAGGCATGCTGATGGCCCTGATTTTTGCCTTTTTTACCTTGTCTTTAAGTACCAATCAATCCGCGTGCGGTTTGGCTTTAACCATTTTTGGACTCGGTATCTCTGCATTTTTGGGACAGAACTACGTCAGTATGGCTTTACCGGGTCTGGCTAATTTTAATATTCCACTATTAGCGGATATTCCAGTATTGGGTCCGATTTTGTTCCAGCAAAACTATGTGGTGTATTTGTCGATTTTGGCATTTTTTGCCGTTTGGCTGGTGCTGGCCAAAACCCGTTTGGGCTTATTGCTTAAAGCAGTTGGAGAATCACCGGAAAGTGCGCACGCCATGGGTTATCACGTGTTGGCGATTCGTTATGGCGCAGTACTATTTGGCGGTTTGATGGCAGGAGTTGGCGGAGCATTTCTATCAACCGTCTATACCCCGATGTGGATTGAAAATATGGTCGCAGGCCGCGGCTGGATTGCCATTGCACTGGTAGTATTTGCGGTGTGGAAACCAACACGTTTAATGCTCGGCGCTTACCTGTTTGGGGGCGTAACCATTTTGCAATTTCACGCCCAGGCGCTTGGAATCAAGGTTCCGAACGAGCTGCTTGCCGCATTGCCCTATATAGCCACCATTGTGGTACTGGTCATGATTTCACGGAATAAAAAAGTACTCAAAATGAATTTGCCATCTTCTTTAGGCAAAACCTTCGTGCCATAACCGCAGCCATTCATCATAAATAGAATAGATTTGAGTATAAATCATGAAAATTTTAACAGCTTCCTATGTCCTTACCATGAATGCGCAGAATGAATGTATTAAAAATGGCGCGATACTGATTGAGGGCGACCAAATAAAAGCAGTGGGTACATTGGCACAGTTAACTCAATGCTATCCAGAGGTGCTCATTGAAGATTACCCACAAAAGATCCTGATGCCGGGCTTGATCAATACCCATTGTCATTCCGGTTTATTGCGTGGTACGGCTGAAGGATTACCGGTTTGGGATTGGTTACAGCAGTATATTGACCCGATGCACCGGGTGTTGACACCAGAGGATGCGAAAATCGCCTCCTATTTATGTTATGCCGAGGCACTATTGTCGGGAACGACCACCATCGTTGATATGTGGCGTTATATGGACGGAAGTGCTGAAGCTGCGCAAGCATTGGGAATTCGTGCCGTTCTAGTACCTTATGTCGCGGAACATCCGGATCACAATTATTTTGAAACCTTAAAAAGTAATGAGGCTTTAATCAACCGTTGGCATCAGCAGGCGAATGGACGTATTCAGGTTTGGGTGGGTTTAGAGCACCTGTTTTATGCTGAAGCTTCAGCATTAAGCCTCATTGAGAAACTTTGTCAGGATTATCAAACCGGTTTTCATACCCACAGCAATGAAAGCCAATTTGATGTACAGGAAAACCTGCGCCGTTCAGGTATTCGCCCAATTGAGAGTCTGCAAAAACTGGGCTTGCTAGATCTGCCTAAAACTTTGTTGGCACATTGCGTCTGGACAGATGCAAATGAAATTCAGATTTTAAGGCGACATGCGGTAGGGGTTGCGCACAATCCTATTTCCAACATGAAGTTGGCTTCCGGTGCAGCGCCTGTCGTTGAAATGCTACGTCAAGGCGTTGCGGTGGGTTTGGGTACTGACGGAGAAAAAGAAAACAATAACCTGGATCTATTTGAAGAAATGAAAACGGCGTCATTATTAGCAAAGTTCTCGAATTTAGATGCGGCTGCTCTGGATGCCTGGTCAGTCTGTCAAATGGCTACGATTACAGGAGCTAAAGCCTTGGGTATGCAAGATGAAATTGGTTCATTGGAAGTCGGCAAACAGGCCGACCTGATTGCGGTGAAACTGGATACACCGCGGATGACGCCGTTGATTGATCATAGAAAATTATTTAATTTGCATACCAATTTAGTCCATGCAGTTCAAGGCCAAGATGTCGTGATGACGATGGTGGCGGGACAGACTGTGGTTAAAAATGGCCGTTTGATCAATGCCGATTTACAGGCTCTAATTGATCAAGTGAATCAGGCGGCGCCACGCTTGTTTGAACGTCGTGATCAGTGGTTTGCAAAGCAGGGGCGAACGGTAAATGAATTACAGCGGGAAGAATTTTAAGATTTACGTGGGGGTTGCGGTTATTCATTGATAGTGGGGTGACCTCAGACGCCTTTCTAACGAATGATTTAAATGAAATTAAACAGAGTGAATAGACTGATATTTTCTAATCTTTAGATGAGTTTTATTCATTCACTTCTAAATTGCATCTAATAAGCTATAAAACCATTCTTTGAATTTACCTCTCAATTTCATCCACTTAATATTCGATAGAATTTATCTTAAGTTATTAATATTCATTATTTTATCACCTATTAAACCCTAAAATTTCATAGAAAAAATCTTTCATATTTTTCTTCATTAAGTGATCTTGATATCTTATAGAACAACCAATCATGAGTAATATTCACTTTTCATTGAGTTTAAATCATTTTTATTCATCTTAAGGTTCACGTATAAGTAGGCTCATTCAGAAATTTGATTATTAGAACTTAGGGCAGTGGATCACAATGAGTAAAAAGTTTGCATGTTCAATTAAGCGCATTCGTTTTGACGAAAACTATCAACCTGCAGATAGTACACGTCTGACGACGAACTTTGCCAATTTGGCGCGTGGCGAAAGTCGCGAACAGAATTTGCGTAACACTCTGCGAATGATCAATAACCGTTTTAATGCATTGGCACATTGGGATAACCCAAAAGCAGATCGTTATTCAGTTGAAATCGACATTATTTCAGTTGACCTGGATCTTGAAGGAAATGGTAAAACATTCCCTGCAATTGAAACTTTAAAAACTACGATTGTCGATCATCAGACCAATCAGCGTATTGATGGCATGATTGGCAACAGTTTCTCGTCTTATGTCCGCGATTATGATTTTAGCGTGGTACTTCCTGAACATATCAAGAAAAATCCAGCCTCGACCAAGCCAGAAAATTTTGGTGATTTACACGGCAAGCTTTATCAATACCTCGTCAATTCTGAAGTATTTAAGGCAGAATTTAAAAAACAGCCTGTGATTTGTTTGAGCGTTTCAACCTCGAAAACCTATTACCGTACCGCGAATGTGCATCCTGTATTGGGTATGGAATATAAAAATGATGAGTATTCACGCACCGATGAATACTTCGCCAAAATGGGCTTAACTGTTCGTTATTTCAAACCTGAAAATGCTGCTGCACCTTTAGCATTTTATTTCGCAGGTGACTTATTACGTGATTATACCGATCTGGAGTTGATCAGTGCGATCAGTACCATGGAAAGCTTCCAAAAGATTTACCGTCCTGAAATTTATAATGCGAATTCTGCTGCGGGTCAGGTCTATCAACCCAGCCTTGAGTACCCAGATTATTCATTGACTCAAATTGTGTATGACCGTGTTGAGCGTGGTCAGTTGGCAGTGAAGCAAGGAAAGTGGACGGAAGAGCACTTTATCAAACCTTATAAAGACATTCTGGAGCAATGGGCTGCCGAGTTCACGCTCACAAATATTGCCGACCAAGAACGCGCTGCTTAATACACCACATTATTTTACGAATATAGAGATAGAAGATTAAACATGGCACTTCCCAACATCAACTGCTGGTAGCTTACCGAAACCGTCTTGGCTGGCAGAACCTGAAAAACTCTGGTCACCCTGGAAATTGGAAGGTCAGGAATTGCTTGATGCAAAACAAGATGCATTGCGTTTATCATTGCATAAGCAACAGCAAGCCGGCATTGATATTGTCAGCGATGGGGAACAAACCCGTCAGCATTTTGTGACCACATTTATTGAGCATCTAGAAGGCGTTGACTTCAATCAACGTGAAACGGTCAAAATCCGTGATCGTTATGAAGCGAGCGTGCCATCAGTCGTGGGTGAAGTTTCTCGTCAAAAACCTGTCTTTGTTGAAGATGCCAAATTCTTACGTTCACTCACAGATCAGCCGATTAAATGGGCGCTTCCTGGTCCAATGACCATGATTGATACCTTATATGATGGTCACTACAAGAGCCGCGAAAAACTCGCTTGGGAATTTGCCAAGATCCTGAATCAGGAAGCTCGTGAACTTGAAGCCGTTGGCGTGGATATCATCCAATTTGATGAACCTGCATTTAACGTGTTCTTCGATGAAGTGAATGACTGGGGTGTGGCAACTTTAGAGCGTGCGCTTGAAGGTCTGAAGTGTGAAACTGCGGTACACATTTGCTATGGCTATGGTATTAAAGCCAATACCGACTGGAAAAAAACCTTAGGTTCAGAATGGCGCCAGTACGAAGAAGCATTTCCGAAACTGCAAAAATCAAAAATTGATATTGTGTCGCTTGAATGCCATAACTCACGTGTTCCGATGGATTTGATTGAGTTGATTCGTGGTAAAAAAGTCATGGTGGGTGCTATTGATGTCGCAAGTAATCAAATTGAAACAGCTGAAGAAGTGGCAAATACGTTGCGTAAAGCACTTCAGTTTGTGGATGCAGACAAACTCTATCCTTCAACCAACTGTGGCATGGCGCCACTTGGTCGCCAAATTGCACGTGGCAAACTCAATGCACTCAGTACAGGTGCTGAGATTATTCGTCAGGAATTATCTCGCTAATTAAAGTGAATTCATGATGCTTTCAGCAGCTTGAAAGCATCATTTGAGTGATATAACGCTCTTTATAAAAGTTGAATGTTGGAATACGGTGATGGTTGAAGCGACAGACTTTAGAAATGCAATGTCTTTATTAACAAGTGCAGTAAATGTAGTGACCACAATGGGCGATTCAGGTCGTCATGGCTTTACTGCATCTGCCGTGTGTAGCGTGACCGACATACCACCGACATTGTTGGTTTGTATGAATAAATCATCTCGTTCACATGCAAGTTTTATAGAGAATAAAGTGCTATGCATAAATGTACTGAGTACAGATCAAGAGAATCTTTCAAATGCTTTTGCATCTTCAAAATTCAGTTCTGAACAACGATTTGAACATGGTGAGTGGACTCAATTAGAAACGGGTTCTCCTGTACTTCAAGATGCACTGGTGAGCTTTGATTGTGAAATTGGGCAGATCCAGGAAGTTGGTACACATACGATTTTGATTTGTCCGATTGTTGCCATTCAACAGAATCAGGAAGATCAAGCCCTGGTTTATTTTAATCGTGCCTATCATCAGGTCGGGGAAACAGAGTCTGTCTAATCCTGGAGCTGATGTAGGATTAAAATATTTTAGATTTAAAAGCTTATTAACTTCCGTAATTTTGATTAAACTGGTCTACTAAGAATAAGGAATTAGGTAGACCATCAACAAGGATGAATGGCGGACTAATGCAATAATTTACAGCTATCTATAGCCTAGAATTTAAAGATACAGCAGTTAAATTGATGTGCTGCTTTAAAAAACTGTTTATATACTAAAAATACCTACAATCACTGGATGACACAAGGTGAATGCTCTTGAATATGCTTTTGCAAAGTTTATCTTTTCAGGAATTACTGACCATCATGCTGTCGGCATTAGGCTGTGGGCTTTTAATTGGGCTTGAGCGTGAACGTCATAAAAACAATAACAATGAGCAGAGTTTTGCAGGATTAAGATCATTTACGATTACAGCTTTATTGGGTGCTTCATGTTTCCTTTTGCATCTCTATATTGGAGTAATAGGAACCGTCGCGGTCAGCCTGTTTTGTGTGTATAGCCTGTTTCAACAGAAGCAGGATATCGGCTCTACCACTGAACTGGCTTTTTTGATGACCTATATCATTGGCGCTATTTGTGTGGAATATCCCACTTGCTGCAGGGATGGCGGTTCTACTTACGATCATCCTGATGGGCAAACAGACACTGCATCAATTTGCCGGAAAAACGATCCAAAGCTATGAGTTAAGAGATGGGCTACTTTTATTGGCTTTGATATTGATTGCGTTGCCGGTCATGCCCAATAAGCCCTTGTGGGGCGCCGTACTGAATCCCTATATCATCCTGAAACTACTCATTTTAATCTTGATTGTGCAGTCCATGGCACATGTGGCAAAACGAATCCTGTCCAATGATAAGGCGCTTATTTTATCTGCCTTAGCCTCGGGATTTGTCTCCAGTACGGCCACAATTGCCAGTTTGGGCATGCAAGTTCGATCCGGACAGGCCAGTGCTAAATTAAATGCAGGTGCGGGATTAATCTCCTGTATTGCCACCTTATTACAGCTCTTGCTGATTGTTCTGGGAGTGAGCGTAGAATGGTTCAAGTTTCTGCTAATTCCGAGTTTGGTGGGCATCGGAATTTTATGTATTGCTGCCGGATTCTTGATTTATCGAACTCCCCAAGCGGATAACAGTATGAGCATTAATGAAATACAAGAAATTGATAGCCGGATGTTCAGTATAAAAGAAGCGGTAATTATTGCGGTCAGTTTGACCTTAATCCAGGCTGGGATTTACGGCGCGAATCTTCTACTGGGGGATAGCGGCTTAATTTTAGGCACTTTTTTAGCCTCTTTATTTGAAGTGCATGCTGCTGTAGCAGGTGTAGTGATACAGGGAAATCCTCACAACCTGACTTTAATTTATGCTGTTATGATTGGACTTGCGGCACATGCGGTGTCTAAAAGTATCAATTCTTTTGTGACTGGGGGATGGAAATTTTTTCTGTATTTTGCACCTAGCCAGATTCTACATATGTTAGGACTTATCTTTATTCTTCTGAGTTTGAAATAAAAGGGAGCTGGTTTGCATATATTATGAAATGATCCAATCATTTTAAGCCATTTTTAAGTTTCAAATTCTACGCTAAAGCATCTTAAAGTCTTTGAGCCATGGATCATGCTGAAGCTGTTTTCCCGTTCTTCTTTATTTAGTCAGCAACCGAAAAAGTCGATCAGTCTTTCAGGCTTCAACATTTTGCTCGCTATTTGGCTGGGATTGATCCTAAACTTTGCTTTCTATCAGAAAATTCATGAATTTACGCCTTATGCCAATCTGAAAGCAGGTCTGTTACTGGCCGCTACGGCACTGATCATTATTGCGTTTTACAATCTGGTACTACAGTGGCTGAACTGGAAATGGAACGCCAAAATACTGGCTAGTGTCCTGATCATTCTGGGTGGTTTTAGTGCTTATTTTGTCAATAGTCTGGGGGTCGTTATTACTCCGGATCAGATCCAGAATATGCTGCAAACCGATGCCCGCGAAGTTCGTGATCTTTGGTCAATGCGACTGATCATCTGGACACTGGGATTTGTAATATTTCCACTCGGCATCGTCTGGATGCTTCAAATTCAGCCTACATCGACTGGGCATCAGCTGGTGCATAAAAGCCTGAGCAGTGTAGTCTCACTCGGACTGATTCTAGGTTTATTGTTCTGCTTCTATGTCGACTATGCAGCCATCTTCAGAGAGCACCGTGATCTGAAGGGAATGCTTTCTCCACAAAATAGCATCGCATCCACCTTATCCTATTATAAAAAGAAAGCACCTAAAGCGAATTTACCTTTGGTGGCTTTTGGCGAAGATGCTCATCTGTTACAGCAGGCCCAAATGCAGGAGCATCCTAAATTAATGGTGCTAGTTGTTGGAGAAACTGCACGTGCCGAGAGTTTTGCTTTAAATGGCTATGCGCGCAATACCAATCCTGAACTGAGCAAGTTAGCGGTGATTAATTTTAGTCAAGTCAGTTCCTGTGGCACAGCAACTGCCGTTTCAGTCCCGTGTATGTTTTCGGGCATGTCACGTGAAACCTATGATGAACAGCTCGCCAGCCACCGAGAAGGTTTGCTGGATATTGCCCAGCGCGCCGGATATCAGGTGACCTGGATTGATAATAACTCAGGCTGTAAAGGTGCCTGTGACCGGGTACAAAAGTATCAGATTCCGGCACAACTGAAACAGAAGTGGTGTGATGCTGGTGGTGAATGTTTTGATGAAATCCTGGTAGATAGCCTGAAAGATTATCTGGCGCATCTGGATAAAAATAACCCGAAACCGCAGTTAATTGTACTGCATCAGATGGGCAGTCATGGGCCGGCATATTTCAAGCGTTCCAAAGCGCCGTATCAGCCATTTCAGCCGACCTGTAATAGCAATGCCATTCAGGGCTGTAGTACAGAAGAATTAAAAAATAGCTATGATAATTCGATTGTACATACAGACCATGTTCTTGCCCAAATCATTGAAACTTTAAAGCAGCAGACTCAATATCAGCCCGGTTTCTGGTACCTGTCTGATCATGGGGAATCTACTGGAGAGCATGGTTTATACCTGCATGGTGCACCTTATAGTATGGCGCCGACCCAGCAAACCCATGTCCCGATGCTGATGTGGTTCTCCGATGCCTGGAAGCAGCAGAATACTCATCAGGTCAGCTGTCTTAAAGGACAGACCGGACAGGCACGCAGTCACGACCATCTTTTCCCCAGCTTATTAAGTTTACTGGATATAAAAACGCAAGTGACTGAAGCTAAAAATGATATGCTTGCACAATGCTCACCATCATTAAAGAATAGAGCTTGAAATGCATAAAATACTGATTATTGAAGACGACTTTATGATTGCCGAGTCGACTGAAACATTGCTCAAGCTGCATCAGTTTGATGTGTACTGGGTCAATAATGGGATTGAGGGTTTAAAACAGTTACAGCAGCAGGCCTATGATATTGTCCTGCTCGATTTAGGCTTGCCGATGATGGATGGTATGCTGGTGCTAAAAAATATCCGGCAGAAGTTTCCAAATTTACCGGTACTGATTATCTCCGCCCGTGATCAGTTACAAAACCGGGTAGATGGGCTGAATCAGGGAGCAGATGACTATTTAATCAAGCCTTATGAATTTGACGAGTTGCTGGCCCGTATTCATGCCTTAATACGCCGTAGTGGTTTAAAAAATACCGAGATAGATACGAATAAGAAATTATCACACAGCGGTTTGGAACTAGATCTGGAGCAGCATATCGCTCTGTTTAATGGACAGGCTATAGAATTATCCAACCGGGAATGGTCCATCTTAATGGCTATGCTAAATCATCCGAATAAAATTTTTTCCAAGAATGATCTGGAAGACAAGCTTTATGATTTTGACAGTGATGTCAGCAGTAATACGGTGGAAGTCTATATCCATCATCTGCGGGCAAAACTAGGAAAAGACTTCATACGTACCATACGTGGGCTAGGATATCGTTTAGGATGAGCGCCATGCAGAAACGTTATTCCTTGCAAAAACGTCTGGTTATTTATATTTCATTATTTAGCGTAGTACTGGGCTGTGTGCTGATCTTTGCGGCATACCGGATTGCGCTCGAAGAAATTAATGAAGTACTGGATAAACAGATGCAAAGTCTGGCAGAGCGCATTGCAGAAAATCATCCACAACCTTTACAAAGCCAAATTGATCTGGCAAAACAATACAGTGAAGAAGATTTATTTGTAGATATCTGGTCCTATACAGATACAGCCACTTCCTTGCATCCGCAGGATGTTCTGGTGGCACCGGTCAGGAAAGCAGGTTTCTACAAGCATCAAACGCCGTATGGAACCTGGTTAACTTATATTATTCCCGGTAAGCAACTACAGATTCAGGTGAGCCAGCAGCAAAATGTCCGGCAGGAACTGGCCTTAGAACTGGCAGCCAATATGTTTCTTCCTTATGTGCTTTTTTTACCTTTTGCAGTATTTGGCTTAGGCTGGATGATCCGGAAAAACTTTCAGCCGCTCAATGATTTTAAAACTGAATTGGCCAGTCGCAAGGCACAAGACTTAAAGCCAATTGCAATGAAAGATTATCCCCTAGAGCTGGAACCGACTATTCAGGAAATGAATTATCTGTTTGGCCGCATCTCTCTAGCCCAACAGGAACAACGTCAATTTGTAGCGGATTCTGCACATGAATTACGCACGCCACTGACGGCCTTGAATTTACAGCTACAAATTTTGCTACAGCAGTTCCCTCAGAGCGAGTCTATCCATAATTTGAGCCAAGGCATTTTGCGTATGCAGCATCTGGTCAACCAGTTATTAAGTCTGGCCAAACAGGATGTGACCGAAGGTTTAAGCGAACCTGTTCAATTGCTATCACTGAATCAAATGACAGTCACCTGTATCGAAGAACTGATTCAACTGGCACTACAGAAAGACATTGATTTAGGAGTAGAGCAGCAGCAGGAACTGCAGATTCAGGGCCAGGCTTCAGCTTTGCACTCGATTATTTATAATTTAATTGATAATGCAATTAAATACAGTCCGAAGGATGGCGTAATTAATGTGTCGATTTTCCAGCAAGGCCGGCAGGCGGTTTTACAGATTGAAGACAGCGGGGTAGGGATAGATCCTGCTCAATTTAATCAGATCCGGCAACGCTTTTACCGGATTCATAACCATGCAGAAATTGGCAGCGGTTTGGGTTTATCCATTGTAGATAAAGCTACCGAGCGCTTGGGTGGAACACTGGAATTTTCGCGAAGTATTAATCTGGGCGGCCTGTGTGTACAAGTCAAGTTTCCTTTAGGCGAAGCCTAAGCGAATAGGCTTCTGGTTTTTTGGAGTTAAGGTTACCTGATACTAGAGCGTATAGGAATGGTCTTTTCTATTGGTAGTTTGTGGCTAAACAGCGTATAGCCAATGACATTGATGCACCAGATAATCCAGCCAGTCCATAAATTATGACTCAGGAAATGTGCTCCGCGCATCATTTGTGCCCAGCCCATGGCCAACCCTAAAATTACTGCACCGATCAGAAGAAAATAAGCACGCTTGCGGTTAGAAATACGATAAACAAAATAGCCGGCCATTAAAGCAAAACCACTAGATGCATGCCCTCCAGGAAAACAGTGGCCTGCAGTGGCACTAAAATCCCACAAAATCCCATTATGGGTAGGTATGGTCATATCCCAGGGACAGGCATGGGCTGACTGGGATTTTAAAATTCCGATCGAGGCTGTGGTCAGCACTACCATGCTAAAAAAATAGCCAAATTCCCAGCGCCGTATATACCAGTTCTGCCATTTCAGTGATGCCAACCAGCCCAGTAATAATGTGATATACACTAGAATCAGCAGGTCTTTAACATAGCGATGATTGAGTTCTGCCAGTGCCCATTGTTTTCGAAGGGGAAATTGACCATGATCATCGATAAAGGGATAGATGAGCTGTAAGTCCAGCACTCCTCCAATGTCAAAGAAGTTGAGAAGAATCAAAAAACTGAAGATCAAAAGTAAAGTTTGGGTCAGTAAAAACCGGGAACGGTCAGTGATCATTTTTAAGTTTTCCATTTCAGGCAGTAGCAAGAGCAGAGGTCAAATCAAATGACCAGCCAAAATGATGCCCCAGGTCAGGGCAATTAAACTAAGTGCTACAAACTGAGCCGCACTGCCCATATCCTTGGCATTTTTAGACAGTTCATGCCGTTCCATGGAAATACGATCTACCACTGCCTCTATCGCTGAGTTAATCAGTTCAATGATCAACGCCAATAGGCACACGGCGACCATGAGCGCTTGCTCAACTCGGCTAACTGGCATCCAAAAGCTTAGAGGAATCAAAATAAGATTAATCAGCAGGATCTGCCGGAAGGCGGCCTCATTTTGAAAGGCGGTTTTAAAACCAGCCATGGAATAACGGGTCGCATTAAAAATACGCTGCGTTCCTGAGGTGCCTTTATAAGGTGATCGGTAGGAAGACATAAAGCAGATTCAGTCAATAGAGAGATAGGAACAACTTAAATTTTCAATCTTAAAATGCTCTTAAAAAAACCGGCCGTTCTCTGGATTTTTTATACACATAGCTTTTACATTCTTTTGCACAAAATTAAGAATTTTTTAAGTTTGGACTTCTATCTTGAGTAGCAAGTTAATTTCGTGGTGTGAGCCAAATGATCAAGTTCAGTTTTGATCCTTATTTATCTAGTCAGATTCACTTTCTAAATACATATTTCAAGCAGCCTGAATATAAAAAACAAATCAATCACAATAAATTTTTACTACAAGTACCTCCGGCGTATCCGGTAATTTCAGCACAGGATCAATCGCTACATTTGACGGTCAAAACTGTAGAACAAAGCGAGACACCTGAACGCCGTAGCCTGGAACATTTTATTCAGGAAAAATATCAGCAAGTCCATCAGGCCACTGTATCGAGCTTCTCTTCGACCCTGTTTGCAGGTTATCAAGGCGCCGAGATGCAGGTGGTGATTGGTATGCAGCATTTAAATCAATTTAATGCCTTTCTGGAACAGTATCTCGATGAACCCGTTGAAAACACATTAAGTAAACTGAGCCAAACCCAGGTCAGTCGAGACAAAGTGGTAGAAATTGGCAATCTTGCAGCACTAGATATGGACAAAGCCAAACTGATGGTGGCCTTTCTGGTTTTTCATCTCTCGCAGCAACACATCGAATGGGCAGTATGTACCGGGACAGCCGCTGTGCGTTATGTGCTGCAACAAATGGGATTACATTTTCATGTGCTTGAAAAGGCTGACCCGCAAGTCCTTGGAGAGGCACAACGCCTGTGGGGCAGTTATTACCAGCAGAAACCTTATGTGCTGGCGATTGATGTGGCAGAGGCCCTACAAGTCGCTCGTCAATTTTATCAATTTAGTCATTAAAGCATTTTGCTTGATCAGCGAGGCACAGAATTTAAATGATGACTGCTTTATTTGAACGTATCAGCCTGCAAGCACGACAATATCCGCAGCTAGAAGCGGTAGTCACCACACAGGCAACCCTCAGCTATGCGGAGCTACAGCAGCGGGTAGAATTATTGAGTGCCGGTTTCAAGCAGCTTAATCTGCGCCATCTGGCCTTATGGGGCGTGAGCAGCATCGACTGGATTGTGGTCGATCTTGCCGCACAAAAAGCCGGCATGACTGTAATACCTGTTCCTCTATTTTTTACTGTAGCCCAAGTACGGCATCTGCTTTCCGACAGCCAAACAGAGCTGCTCTGTATTCTGGATGAATCTTTCTCTGCACCAGAATGGCTGTTAAATCTGGCTCAAGACATGAGTAGAGATGAGATTTTTATTGCTGGCCAGCTACATGCACGCTTTTTTCAGCTAGAACAGGCAGTACAGTATTCATCTTCTTTACAAACCCAGCAGCCGGCAAAAATTACCTATACCTCAGGCAGTACCAGAACACCGAAAGGCGTGTGTCTGGCAGAAGATACAATAGAGTCAATTACGCATTCACTCAGTCAGGCACTGGCCAGCAGCCAGCTTGGACGGCATTTGTGCCTGATTCCATTTGCCACCTTGCTGGAAAATATTGCCGGTATTTATGTCGCACTGAGCATGGGACGCGCCGTAATTGTTGGCGAGGTGAGCCAGTTCGGTCTGGTATCTAACCATACTTTTGATACAGAGCGGTTTGTAAATGCAGTGCAGAGCGTCTGCTAAATCCCACAATAAAGTATCAGCCCAGTTTTATTGGGCTGGACTGATTAATTCAATTTTCTTCTAAAAATTTCAAAATTCACTTTTATGGACAAGGAAGATATGAACTTATGGTTAAGTGTATCTTATTTAACTTGTAATTGTCTTATGTTCACCTAAAGTATAGCTCATAAACAAACTTAAAAATATTTTATTAAAATTCAATAGGTTGAAAGAAAATATTGGTGGACTTAAAAAAACTCACTTCATGAACCTATAAGATTTGGAAGTTTTAGAAGGCTTGCCTTATGGTTGTGCATACCATTGGGTATTAGAATCACACCAAATTGAGATATTACTTCGCTTGATTAAAGCTTGGTTGTCCGGTAAATGTTAGGTGCAGGTGTCTTAATCTGGAAATTATATTGCTCAATAAACCTGGAAGAATGGCTTTGTGCAACAAAGCCCTCTTGGCCTAAAACATAAACTATAAAATTCATGATAAAATTAAAAAATATTTAAAAACTAAGCAATTCACATGGTTAAAAAAAAAGTTATAAAGCAATCCAAAGCTAAACTCGCTTTTAGGAAAGGGCAATCAAGTCAAATTTATCCACTTAATACTTTAATTGATTTAAGAAAAAATCTATCAATTGGGGAATATAAAGATTGTATCAATCAGTTTTGTATATTCGGAAAAATTGATGCAACTAATCTATTCAGATTAGGTCAAGCTAAACCAGAGAATTTAGTTTGCCAATATATTAATTTAGACCCTTTACCATTGAAAAACGAATTGCATTGGGCAGTTCACTGGTTATCCGAACAAACCGAAGCAATAAATATTTATGTAGCAACTAGAAGTTCTATACAAAATTTGATCTTAGAAGATCAATTTGAACAAGCGATAGATACTCTTGATTCTTTCACGGAAGATTATGGATGGAGTTTATGGAGTATAGAAATTAGATGTGTACTTGAACAAACAGTTAACGGGATGATTGGTCTGACTGAATGGTTAACGCCATTAAAGATAGCAGCAGGAAATAGGTTAAATGGATTGATCTATGAAATCATAAATGATCGTTGTGACGAAAATTTTTCTTTTTATGCTTTTTATGCTAAGTGCAGAAATTCATTTCCGCGACTTAAGAATCTAGGCCCCTGGGTAATTCCTTATTTGGAATATCATGCATTAGCTCAAGCAAACCATACAGAAGAAACATTACCTATAATTTTGTCTAAAGAGATTACTTCATCATTAATAGATTATTATGAAATTGTTATTGATAGCTTGGTTTATATAGCTGTTGATAAAAATCTACTTCATTTGAAGTCAACTGCAAAAATAGTAATTTTGAAGTTACTTGAGTGTGGAATTAAAGATAGTAGATTAAATAAACTTTTAAACTTATTTATTGATAGTGAAGAGGTCGATTTCGTTTTAGATGATTCTATTGAAGATAACTTATTAAAATCATTAAATTTTAGTTCTAATGAAAGTATTAAAAATGACAATACTTTTAAATCTATGATTATTGGCTTATTTAAAGAGTGTGAAATACATGGAAATACAGCCCAAATTCAAATAGATAAACTCATAAAGTTAGGTGTTTGTTATAAAAATTTAGATATTGGGCAAGTTATAATAAATGCAGCGTGCCATTTCGTTAATTCTTCAATAGGATACAATCAGACTCCTAATCTTTTTATATTTAATGAGAAATTCAAAATTGAAGATATAACAAGCTTCTCCTTTGAAGAGGGTATAAAAATATTAAAACGATATATTGTTGATAATGATAATGAAATAATTAAAAAGATTATTAACTTAGAAGAAGGAAACTTTAAGGATATTAAAGTTAGTAAAAATGTTTTGTTTTTATGGTTGGCAAAGCATCTGTATTCGATAGAACAATATGAGAATTTAGATAAACTTCTGAGTGAGTTAGATAAATTTGGTGATTTTTGGTCGAGAGAGGTTGCTAAATTTAGAGCATGTATTTTGAATACTCAAGGACAAGTAATTGAATCAATTGATTTAATTAACAATTGGTTAATCGAAAACCCAAGATACATTAGTGAGTTTGATGTCACTAATATTTTTGAAAACAGAAAGTGGCGGTTTTTTAAAGAATTAGATTTCATTAAAGTTGGATTAATATCCCATCATTCATATCAAGCTACTGATATAGCTGGTATTGGCTATATTTGCAAAATGGCTTGTCGTTCTATCCTAGAAAGTGGAATGAGAGATAACATTAATTCTATATTTTATGACAATATAGATATTCAAGATGAAATTATTCATTTCTTTGCAAATGTATGGATAGATGAAAATCTATCGTTATGCACTAAATTTGATACAACTGAAAAAGTTCGACAAGAACGTATAGAAATATTGCAGTTGTTACTACAGTGGGATGCTGAAAATTCTTCCATTTATACAGATGAAATCAAAGACTTAACATTTGATCAGACATTGCAGAAAGGTTTGCGTCAAATCGACCAAACAAGAGTTTTTGTAAATGAATCAGCAATTAGTAGATGGGCTGAATCTGAAATATTACCAGATTATAAACGTTGGATGACTGTAAAAGATTCGTCATCAGGAACTCGAATAATTGACGATATTATTAGCCAGTTTGCAGTTGATGCAAATAATCGGCAATTACTTTTAGATATATCTGATGGTCAGCCTAATATCTCATCTGCACTATTAATTGAGATTGTAGATCGACTGTATAAACGGTTTCTAAATGATCCTACCGATGGTTTAGATTGTTATCTGAGTTTACGGATTAGGCATGGTAGCTTACGAGGAACTGTTTTTGGTCCTTTAGAAGAAAATAGATTACTCTATTTTCCAAGCGATATATCCAAAGAAGAATTTCTAAAAATATGGGGAAGTATTTTAGATTTTAATATTGTTAATATAGAAGAAGTTTTATTTTTACTAGAAGACTTTTCTAAGAAGATTAAATTTTTGGTTGATGATTTGATTAATGAGCTAATTCAAATTCATTCAATCGAAAAATCTAGAGGTGCATTCAAAGACACTTTAAGTCCTGAATTTCTGAAAATAATCAGTAGTTTGATAGAAGAGTCCAATTTATCATTCTCAGCATTTCTAGCTAATTGCTATTTCTTATTTTGGAAAATTGTCGAATTAGCTTTGAAAGACCTCAATTCTTATATTGCAAATAATTTTAAAGATAAGATTAAGCATGAATTTGATGAGTTAATTGGTAAATTGCGTAGTTTGAATAATCGGTCAGCATTATTGCCAATGATAACAACACTTCAAAGTGTTTCAACTGACACTCAAATACAATGTGATATGATTTCAGATTGGTTCAGAAATCCAGCTCATGTTGACGATGATGATTTCCAATTACCTGATGCAATTGATATTGCACAAGCAGCCACACAAAATGTTTATCGAACTTTAGATGCAAAATTCAGACATGAAAACACTATCAAAATTCCTCTCACGACATCAGCTCTAGCTGTTTTGACGGATTGCTTATTCGTGATTTTTGAAAATGCTTGGAAACATTCAGGGCTTGGATCAGCTTTAGAATATATTGATATAGAAACCCAATATAATGAATCCAATAAACTTCTAACTTTTACAGTTTATAGTGATCTATCTGAAGATCGTAAATTAGTATTGACTGCATGTGATATTCAGCGTCTTAAAGAAAAATATATTCGTACGTTGCCAATCCATTTGGTAAATCGAGAAGGTGGTTCAGGCTTTGCTAAACTCGCAAGATTAGTTCGATTTGTAAACAGAGCACAATGCCTTGAGCCTTTTAATTTTGGTCTTAAAGATTCACGCTGGTTTGTACAAGTTACAGTTCCACTGTTTGAGAGAGAAGGAAGATTTGAAGCCTATGAATAATGGAAAAACAGTATTAGTAATTGAAGACGATAAGCCAAAACAAAAATCAATAATGTCTTTTTTAAGATCAACATTGCGTGAAGATATTGAAATCATATCCGTAGAGTCCTTATCGAGTGCAATTGATGAGTTATCTACGAGGACAGTTATTTTAGCTGTAGTGGATATGTCGATCCCTCAATATGATATTGCAAAGGATAGACTCGGAGGTGGAAAGCCCCAAGGTTTCGGTGGAGCAGATGTTTTAAGATTCATAGATAGTGAAACAGACGATACATATACTGTTGTTTTGACACAGTATGAAGAATTTAAATTACCGCAGATGGAAAAGAAGCATGATCCAAGAGGGTTACAAGAGATATTGAAACAGGAGTTGGATGAACGATTTTTAGGAGTCATCCATTACACTGGTCAATATGGGCCATGGCAAACAGCTTTATCTCTAGTTTTAAAAAATCTTAATTTGGTGGCAAATAAATAATGCATGTATTACTTGTAGACGACGATCATTCGAAAATTGAACGGCTTAAACTTTTTTTGATTGATCAAGGTATTGATGAGAATGATATATTAATTGCTACAGATGCAGCAGACGCAAGTAGAAATTTAAAAAAAAATAAAATTGATCTAATGTTGATAGATGTTTTACTGCCTGCTCGAAATGGTGCTAAACCTAAAGCAGATAGTAGCATTAATTTACTTAGACAAATCGTTGAAGATGAAATTTTACCAACCCCAACGCACATTCTAGGTGTAACAGCGAGTGAAGAAACACGAAATAAAGTTGATAGTCAATTTAAAGAACTAGTAACTAATGTACTGCATGTCTCAGCAGATCAAGATAATTGGAAAGTTGTACTTCAACAGTATGTTCAACGTTTATTAAGAACGGAAAAGGAAAATACATCTTTTATATATGATGTAGTTGTCTTAAATGCGTTAAGAAAACCGGAATTAGAAGCAGTATATAATAGTTGGCCACTTGAGCTTTCAGATGAAAAACTTGTAGGTTCAAATATCAATTGTAAAACTGGATATTTAAAACTAAGCAGTGATAAAACTTTAAAAATTGCTTGTGCTCATTTAAATCAAATGGGGCCTATCGCAGCGACACATTCTACCGAAGTTGTTTTAAAGCACTTCAAGCCAAGAGTCATCATTATGACAGGTATTTGCGGAGGATTTTCGGATGCAGTATCAGTTGGTGATGTTGTGATTGCTGAAAAAAGTTGGGATTGGCAATCTGGTAAATGGGTAGACGATTGGTCATTACAAGCAGCTTCTGATCCTAAAGAGGGTAGTAATGAATTAATTTCTTTAGCAAAAACAATTGATGTTGATATGCAATCATTTTATCAACAATATACTGGGTACAGACCAGCAAACCATCCCAAATTAATAACTGCACCTATGGTTTCAGGTAGTTCGGTCGTAGCTTCCGCAGACATTCAAAAAGTATTTAGAGGCCAACATAGAAAGATGGCTGCTATTGATATGGAGTGTTATGGTCTCTATTACAGTTGTGCTAATCATCATGGACAACCTACCAAAATGGTATGTATCAAATCTGTTTCCGATTTAGCGGATCGAGAAAAAGATGATAATTATCAAAGTTATTGTAGCTTTATAAGTGCAAGAGTAGCTCTAAGGCTAATTGAGAAATATTTTAAATTGATCTAACAGAAAAGCTCATCGTGAGCTTTTTTATTTATATTAACTCGAATCGCGTATAAGGAATTTTCTTCAAAATCATAAGATAAATGTAATTTTGTGATTGATTTTTAGTCATATCAGACCAAAGTATAGACTTTTTTATGCTAAAAATGATGGATAAATCTCAAAATGAATACTCTTATTCCATCAAGCAGGATTCGGGTTATATTAATATTTTTAAGAGCAACAATGGAAGCTATAGTCACTCATTTATAGCTTCGTATTATCTTTATAATAGAAGTAGTCCAATGAATATGATGATAAAAAATGGAATTTTTTGTTTAGATTGAGTTTCATTTAATTGGTTTACACATTGTTCTACCTATTTCAGACATTTCTTCATTAGCTTTGTGGCCTAGGTATTTAGGTGGCTTTTCCTGTAAACAGCACTGTAAGCGTCCGCTGAACACACCTTATGAATTCATCCTATAAGCCTTAATTTAGTCCCCACTTAAAAACAAGTGGGGACTAAAATTTATGACTACAAATCACCAGACATCCATCGCATCTCTTGCGAAAAAACGAAGAACATACAGTGCTGAATTTAAACAGCAGATCGTTCAGGCTTGTAAAGCACCGGACGTTTCAATTGCTTCGGTCGCTTTGCAACATGGATTGAATACAAATCTTGTATCCAAATGGATTCGCTTAATTGATGGTAAGCCAGGGAATGATCGCTCACCACTACCGAATAAACCTGCATTTATTGCCTTATCTTGCTCTGCACCATTAGATCCTACTCCTACTGACATGTTAACGGTTCAAATTACTTTACCCCACTCAAAAGCAGAAATTGGCTTGAAATGGCAAGTATCAGAAATATCTGCTTTAGCAGAATTACTCAAGGCACTTGCAACATGATCCGCATTGATGAAATCTGGCTTTCTACCCAACCTCTGGATATGCGAGCAGGGATGGATACTATCATGGCTCAGGTGGTGAGAGCCTTTGGCTACATTAAACCGCATTGTGCTTACCTGTTCTGTAATAAACGTGGCCATCGCATGAAAGTGCTGGTACATGATGGACTGGGCATCTGGCTGTGTGCCCGGCGGCTGGAACAGGGAAAATTCCACTGGGCGCAGGTTCACCAGGGTGAAAGCATGGCGATCAGTCCGGAACAGTTACAGGCACTGATCCAGGGTTTACCTTGGCAGCGCATTGGACGACAGCAGGTGGTGACGATGCTCTAAACTAGGCTGGTCCATTCTGCTATTCTCCAAACGTTCTATTTCCTCTGCGTCATGACCTCAGGCATACTGCGGTCATGAAAATGCTGCCTGATTTAAGCCAACTGACCCATGAACAACTGCTGGAATTTACCCGGCAGTTGGCGATGCAGCATCAGTCTCTGGCACAATCAAATCAAGAATTAGAAAAATCAAACCAACAATTAGATACCAAAGTTCAGCATCTTGAAGTATCCAATCAGCAATTAGATGCTCAAGTTCAACATCTTTCTATTCTCAATCAAAAATACGAGCATGAACTCGCACTATTTAAACAGCACAAATTCGGCAGTAAAAACGAACATCTCACTGCAAAACAAATCCATCTCTGGGATGAAGCGGTCGAAGAAGATATTGCAGCCGTTGATCTGGAACTGGAACGGCTGAATGCAGATAAAACCGATGCAGCGACACAGAAAGCCAAAGCAAATAAACCTAAACGTCGACTGCTGCCCGATCATCTACACACCATCCGTATTGAGCATGAACCAACATCAACCCAATGTGCTTGTGGCTGCACCTTGCGTCGTATCGGCGAAGATATCAGTGAAAAACTGCATTTCAGACCGGCACAGTTCTATAAGGAACAGCATGTGCGTGGCAAATGGGTCTGTGATCAGTGTGACACCCTGACTCAGCAAGCGATGCCTGCCTATGTGATTGATAAAGGCATTGCTTCACCTGAACTGCTCAGCCATGTGTTGGTATCGAAGTATGCCGATCATTTACCGCTGTACCGTCAACGTCTGATCTATCAGCGGGCGGGAATCGAGCTTTCTAGATCAACGTTATCTGACTGGATAGGTCGCTGCGGTGTAGAACTGGAGCCTCTGGCCAATGCCTTAAAACAGGTGGTGCTGCAACAGCAGGTGCTGCATGCAGATGAAACACCAGTCACCATTATGCAGATGGGTGATGATGAGAAAAAACCGAAGAAAGGTTATGTCTGGGCCTATGCCACTACACAGTACAATCCAGTTCAAGCGGTGATCTATGACTTTCAGGATAGCCGTTCAGGTCAGCATGCAGAAGAGTTCCTGAATGGCTGGCAGGGCCATCTGGTCTGTGATGATTACAGTGGTTATAAAGCACGCTTTAAATCAGGCGATGTCATTGAGGTGGGCTGCATGGCCCATGCACGTCGTAAATTCCATGAGCTACATGTGACTGGGAAAAGTCAGATCACTGAACAGGCATTACTGATGATTCAGAAACTGTATGCGATAGAAGCAGAACTCAGGAAAAAGACCGATGGTACGGTAGAACAGCGCCGCGAATACCGACAACAGCATAGTCAACCGGTGATGCAACAACTGTATGAATGGCTCAACCAACATTATCTGACGGTGCCATCGAGTTCTCCAACCGCCAAGGCCATCAATTACACTCTGAAGCGTTGGCCAGCTTTAAGCCGCTATTTGGATGATGGCAATCTACCGATTTGCAATAATTGGGTAGAGAATCAAATGCGACCTTGGGCCTTAGGGCGCAAGAACTGGCTGTTTGCTGGCTCGCTGCGCAGCGGCCAGCGAGCGGCGAATATCATGACTTTAATCCAGTCAGCAAAGCTGAATGGCTTGGATCCGTATGCCTATTTAAGTGATGTGCTGAAAAGGCTGCCGACGCATAAAGCGACCCAAATAGAAGAATTACTGCCACATCGCTGGAAATCCAACTCAAATTAAAAAATAGGCATGGGGTTCAGCGGACGCTTACACAGCACTAGCGCTACAGTAGTTTTCAGCTCATTTAATCGTATGTGTAGGTTTCTTACCACTCTGCACAGCCATATTTGCAGTGATATCTGGCGGCAAACAATAAAAATGCTTGCATAGTAAAATCACAAAGCTAAATAAATTTTCAATGAATACTTGTAATAGTTAATTTAACCTTCATCTATTAAAAATTATTATATTTTTTAGGGGGTAAGGGGAGAATGAGTAATCCAATTTCTCTTTCAAATAGTTGTATTCTCCTTGCAGGTAGCATTTCTCTTACTACAAATGATGACCAGATCGATAAGGCTCATTCATTTGTTGAAGCTCTTGTAACAGAAGTTATTAATGCTGGAGGCAGCTTTATCGGTTATTTTTCAGCAGAGCCTGTAAATCAAACTCAAAAATCTTTAGTTTTCGATTGGACTATTGCTAGAAAAATAAACGAACTAACTCAAGGGATAGAAAACAAAATCTTTCTTAAGATTGTTGCATCAAATGATCGGTTGCAATGCAAAACCAATTCCGAACAGCGACGGCTTTTAAATAGCATGATTGCTCGTGGGGTTGCTGAACATATTTGTATTGATGACGAAATCTTAACAGGTAGCAATGTAGGTGAAGAACAAATTGAGCATGCTACAGCAATGATTGCACTAGGTGGTGGTAAAGGAGTATTAGATAGAGCTCACAAAATGGTAAAAAAAGGGTTGCCTATTTTGCCTTTAGATCTACAAATCGGATCAAATAAAGAAGATGGAAATGGTGCATTAGGATTGCTAAAAAAATTTAGAGACACTCCTCAAACTTATTTGCAAAATACCGGTTCTACTGTGGTAAAAAGTATTTCAGCACTCTCTTTAGAAGAACCTGTATTAGAATTTTCTCAAATTGCAAAGAGAATTATTACGATCTTTTATGAAGAGGAACAAGCTAGACACGCAGCTCTTCCGCCAGATGTATTAGTCTTGACAGCTTTACCAATTGAATTATCAGCTGCAAGGCAAGCATTAAATATTAATGAAGGTGTACAGCCTATAGTTACAAGTACGGGTCTCCATGTATGGAAAACAGAAATAATTCGCAATGATGGTATACGGGCTAATTGCGCAATAGCATGTTTTTCTAGCGCTGGAAATGTAGATGCTTCTTCAATCACCACCACATTACTAATTGAATTACAACCTAAAAATGTAATCATGTTAGGTATTGCTGCGGGAATGCGCGAAAAATGTGCTTTAGGCGAAGTTGTTTTATCTGAACAAGTCATTGCATACGAAGGAGCAGCTCTCATTGAAGGTGGCGCTACAGAACACCGGCCTAAAAGCACAGTGTTAGATCTTAAAGTTAGACAGGATGTTAGCACATATTTATCTAACAAAATTTCTTTAGAAAGTCGCTTAATAAAGAGCTATGAAGCCTTAGAAATCATACTTCCAGATAGTATTGAAATTGGCCCAGTAACTAAAAGTGTTATGCCTAAAACAGTCACTATTGGAAGTGGTGAGAAGCTTCTTCGAGATCCTGAAAAATTTAAAGCCTTAAAAGAACTTAATGGAAAAATTGAAGTTGCTGAAATGGAGGGTGCAGGAGTATTTGCGGCTTGTGCTTTACATAAAAAACCCGTGTTAATGATTAGAGGAATTAGTGACTTTGGTGATTCCACAAAAGACAATCGCTTTCATGACTTAGCCGCAAAAGCAGCTGCTGCAGTAACAGCAGATTATATTACTCATGGCTTAACACTTAATAACTAACTTGGGGAAACACATCAGAATGTCACTTACAAATTCAGATCTTCAATATTATGATGGTAATGTACTTCGTTTACCTTCAGAAAAACGTACAGAATATCATGCACAAGTGGATAATTTAATAACAGAGTTACGCAAACATATCACTTCAAACTCTGACTTAAAAATAGCAAAAGTAGTTAAAGCCGGTTCTTTTGCAAAGTATACAATTTTGAAGAAAACTGTAGATGATCCTATCGATGTAGATATTGTATTTTATATCAGTAATAAAAATGTAGATGATTCGACATTAGACAATCTTAATGACTTAATTTACACGTTACTCACAAAAATTTATCCAACTAAAGCTGTTGAAGATTTTGAGATTCAACGGAGAGCAGCTACAGTAACTTTTGTCAAAAGTGGGCTGAGTGTAGATGTAGTTCCTGTAATTCAAGATGCCCAAGAACCAAACCATGGTTGGCAATATGATCTAAAAACTAAAGAAAAAAACCTAACTTGTGCTCCTTGTCATATTCAATTTATTCGTGATAGAAAAAATTCAGATAAGCATTACCGCACTTTAGTGCGTATGGCAAAACGATGGAAAAATTTTGCGTGTCCTCCGGGCCTTAAATCTTTTCATCTAGAGTTGATACTAGCTTATTTACAAGATCGTGATGGACCAACACAAAATATTGAACAACGTTTTAGAGAATTTTTAGGATTTATAGCTCAAAGTGAATTAAATGAGCGTATTGATTTCCCTGAGAACTCGGCTAAGGTGCAGAAATATTTTTCAGATCCTGTTGTAATTATTGATCCTGCTAACCATGAAAATAATGTAGCGTCTCGAATAACTATAGAAGAGAAAGAACAAATCGTCAAAATAGCCTTACAAGCTTGGGAAACTGCAAATTATGCATCAGTAGAAGATGATAACGACATTTGGAAAGAAATATTCGGTAATAAATTTAAAATTAAGGATTAAAGCATGAGTTCATCATACTCAAGTACTTATTCGAGTACTTACACTGTAGCTGATGTTGAAAAAGTTGTACGTAGTATTAAAGCAGATTTAATTATGATCGCTAGTAGCACAAGAGCGATGACTGAAGATAAAGCGAAAGAATATGCCCATGATATTGAACTATTAGCAAAAAATGAATATTTATCTAAAGTTGATGTAACATTGATATCTTCCTATGGTTCAGAAGTTAGAGCTATTAAGTACATATTTCAAACTGAAGGTGCATCTGGTACTGAAAGACCTGGCGGAGTAATGTGGCCCCACACACCAGATGGACGAATTAGAATTATATTGTCACATACCGATAAATATCGTAATGAATCAGAAAAAGCTTCCAAATTACCATTGGAAATAACTTGGGTCTCAACAACAGAAAGTACCACTCACAGTAGCCTTTCTGCATCAGGGGAGCGAGGTTATAGCAGTAATGGTTATGGAGCTAATAGGAGCGACTACTCATGAGTAAATCAACAGTTTTTGAAGTTAAGACAGATTTACCAATTAAACAATTTGATGATTTAGCTGACAAATTACTCGGTTTTGAATCTAGATATTCCCGTATTAAGAAACAAGTACAACTTTTGCTTCAGGCTGATGAGTTAGAGCAATGGAGTAAACAAAAACATGGGAAAAAACTAGCGGTTATTGATCTTCTTGTCGATCAATATCCTTTAGCTATTTTTCATGGTGATGTAGGTACTGGAAAAACTGCAAATGCTGAAGCAATTGTTAATAGATTAGCTCGTGATGCGAAAATAGAAGATGCTTTGCTATTTAAGCTTAGTAATAAAGTCAGAGGAACTGGTAAAGTTGGTGAAATGGGTACTCTCATTGCACAAGCATTCGATGAAATCACTCGGTCTATTGGACATGGAAATGGTCGAGCTTTTCTTATTATTGATGAAGGTGATTCGCTTGGAGCATCTCGAAGTCAAGAAAATAGTCATCATGAAGATAAAGTTGGTGTGAATACTTTAATTCAAGCAATAGATGATTTAAGAAAACATGGTGGCCGTATCTTTGCAATTTTATGTACTAATCGATTAGCTGCTTTAGATGCAGCTGTTTTGCGTAGAGCTTCCATTGTAGAAGAGTTCGTTCGTCCATCTAATGAAGAACGACATGAGCTTTTTACTAAAGACTTGTCTGATATAGATTTTTCGGAAGATGAAATTGCCGAATTAGTACGTGCAACTGCTCCTCATGGAGATGAACCAGGTTGGACTTATTCCGATATTCGAACACGGTTATATCCAACGGCAGTTTCTTTAGCTTTTCCTGAGTCAGAATTAACAATTTCACACTTCTATCAGGCTCTTAGTAAACTAAAGCCTTCACCTATAATGGCTGGATAATAAAACTCTAATTGGAAGGGGCATAATAATGTATAAAAAAGAGGTTTATATTTCTGTAGATATTGAAACAGCAGGTCCTATCGTAGGTGAACACAGTATGCTGACTATAGGAGCATGTCTCGTATATAGTCCTGATGTAGAATTTACAATAATGCTCCAACCTATCAGTGATAAAGCAATTCAAGAAGCCTTAGATGTGTCAGGTATAACATTAGAACAAGCAATGAAAATGGGAACAAATCCGAAAGATGCAATGTCCCAATTTGAAGATTGGATAATTAAGAATTTACCTAAGGATTCCAGACCAATATTTGTAGGACTCAATGCACCTTTCGACTGGTCTTTTATCAATTTTTATTTTCTAAAATATTTAGATAGGAATCCTTTTGGCATATCTGCTATAGATATTAAAGCTCTTTTCATGGGGGCTACAAAGTGTAGTTGGTATGATACGAAATCAAGCTCAATAGATAAATATGTACATCCAACCTTAAAGGGTGACCACAATGCATTGCATGATGCAAAGTACCAAGCAGAATTATTCAGGTTAGTCTATTCGATTAAATAAGATATATAATTCTATTTAATTTTCAATTAGGTATATACTGACTATGACAAATAGGATTAATTCTGACCAAGCAGTTGAACATGCTTGGAAGTATTTTGAATTACATTCAAACCAAAGAATTACCATGTTTAATTATTTTCTTTTTATCATTGCTGGATTAGGCACTGCTATTGGTGTCTCCATGCAGTCTTCTAATACCTTTGCTTATATAGGAATATTTTTATCAGTTTTCCTAAGTATTACAGCCTTTATTTTTTGGAAGTTAGATCAAAGAACATCTTTTTTGATTAAACAGTCTGAAGATGTATTCAAAAGATTAGAAAGAAACTCTGCAATTGATATCGGAATATTTTGTAAAGAAGAAGCTAACTTAGATAAAATAAATATCAAAAAGAACTTTTTTACCAAAATTATAACTTATGGTTCAATTTTTAGAGTAACTTTCTTAATTATGGGAGTAATCGGTCTTGTTGGAGTTTTGATTTTTAGTTTAATAATTTTTGAAAAAATTTCTTTCGAAAAGTCAAAAGTATCTGAAACAACTTTGGTATCTAAATAAGTAACAGCCCTATACGACTTTATGTGCAGGGCTTCTTTATATTAATACCGGCTTTGTTGCATAAAGGCTTCAGAGATAGATATTCCCTAAGTTACTCAAATTCAAGTGGCAACTTGGGTATGAGGTCGACCTAATTCCGTGAATTTATTTAACACGGCTACGCGTGCATGAATTTCATTCACCTGACTAGGAAAGAACCTTGCCGTTAATTTATCGCCTAATAGTTTGATGCAATGCTTCTTGGTTTCCACCAAACTTCGACGATGATAGCCTGACCATTTTTTCCATAATGTCCTGCCTAAACGTTTAACTGTTCGAAGTAATTCATTTCGCTCGAGCGAGCTAGTCTTTGTATCTTTCCAAGGCTTGGCATTTTTTCTTGGCGGAATCACCGCTTGCGCTTGCCGATCTGCAATGAAATGACGGCATTGCTTGGTGTCATAAGCTCCATCGGTATAAACAGAGTTAATCTGCTCATCTTTTTGAATCTGATCGAGTAAATCGCCAAGTACCTGTGAATCGCTGACATTATTTGTGGTGAGTTGTACTGCACGTATTTGCAGTGTTTCAGCATCTATACCAATGTGGAGCTTAAGCCATTGGCGACGATATTCAGGCTGATGCTTCTTCCGTTTCCATTCACCCTCACCTAAAAACTTTAGACCAGTGGAATCCACGAGCAAGTGAAGCCTATCACTACTTTTTTGCTAAGGAATTGCAATATACTTCTGTCTTCTACACAGCGTGGAATAATCTGGTGCTGTCCAATCTAATCCGCAGAGTTTAACCAGGCTCTGAACAAATCCTGTGACCATGCGTAAAGAGAGACGAAATAAGGATTTAATCATTAAACAGCATTGGATGGCTGTGTCGGAATAAGTTTGATTTCGACCATGCTTACCTTGTGGCTGCGCATACCATTGAGTCTCAGGATCAAACCAAATTGTTAGATTACCACGATTAATCAAAGCGCGATTGTAGGATGACCAATTGGTTGTACGATAAATTTTAGGTGTAGGCTTATTCATTTGCGAATTATATTGCCGAATAAGACTCTATCGGTAGGTTTGTGCAACAAAGCCAGTCTTATTAATAAGATTATCAATACTGAATTTCTAAAATATTTTTAAGAGCATTTAATTCAGCTCTTAATAAAATTAATTCCTTTTTTTTGTTTTTTATTAATGTGCCTATAGCATCTGAAATTATTGGAAATTTTCCAGAATATGAATAATAAGCATTTATTTCATTGTGTAACAATTCAATATTATCCAAGACATTATTGTGTTCAATTAAAAGGTTTTTCCGAATTAATTCATTAGTATCTAATGAAATAAAATTTAAAATTTCTTCTTTTGAATAGTTTGATGTGTATCTATAAGTACAGTTTTTTCGGTCAACTAGAATTACCCCAGACTCACCTAACTCTCTTATAATTAGATATATTTTTGGGTAGTGTCTAAATGTGACGTGTTAACCACCTATCTTTCATGTCTTGATTGTATTTTAATAAAAATAGATGCAAGACAGCTTCATGATTTTCTTTCTTCTTGGAAAAGCTTAAAGTTTTCCGTGTAA